>JBIIDB010000029.1:0-15014 GCA_044238505.1 Chitinophagaceae bacterium
TGTATCGGTCTGCCCTTACTGCTCCTGGTAATAGGGGGCACCCTTTATCATGGGTGGCGAAAACAGTCTTACGCGCGCTAGGGGTCGTATCTTTGCACTTTACCGCTTTTTATGAATGTAGATCAGATCACCTACCTGGTATTTGGCTTGGTATTAGTGTTAGCCCTGGCGTTTGATCTGGGGTTGATGAGTAAAAAAGACCGTTCGGTTACCATCCGCCAGGCCTTGCACCAGACCTTTTTTTGGGTAACGCTGGCCCTTGCTTTTTTTGTATTCGTATGGATCGAGAAGGGGCAACAACTGGCTCTGGAATACCTGAGCGCTTACCTGATGGAGTGGAGCCTGAGTATCGATAACATCTTTGTTTTTATCTTGATTTTTTCTGCCTTTTCGGTAAAAGAAAAAAATTACGGACGGGTGCTGCTTATCGGCATCTTGATGGCTATCGTATTCCGGATCATTTTTATTACAGTCGGAGTGGCGCTGGTCGATCGCTTCCATTGGATACTGTATCTCTTCGGCGTCTTTTTGGTGTATACCGGCTATTCGATGTTCACCGCCAACGAGGAGGAGGAATTCGATCCACAGCAAAGCAAGGTCTATCTGTTCTTAAAGAAATTCTTACCCCTGACCCCTCACGATGGGGGCGGACGGTTCATGATCAAGGAGAACGGAAGACCGGTGTACACCACCTTGTTCGTTGTGGTGATTATGCTGGCGGCTATCGATATTGTGTTTGCGCTCGATTCTATACCAGCCGTGATGGGCATCTCTCGGGATCGACTGGTCATCTACACGTCTAATATTTTTGCTGTGCTCGGCCTTCGGTCACTTTTCTTTTTGCTGCGCGGTGCTGTCAGCCGCTTCGATTATCTGCAACAGGGAATCGCCATTGTGTTGGTCTTTATTGGTATCAAGATGTTGGGCGAGCATTGGATCAATCTATGGATCAGTAAGCAGGTACAGGTAATGATCTCGCTCGGGGTCATCGCACTCTGTCTTTCGGGGTCTATCTTCTATTCGATCTTTATGCAAAAGAAGGGATTGCCGCCTGATCAATCCGATCCAACCGTTTTATAGCATCCTTGGTCTATACTGTAACCGATATTGTTTCGATCGTAAAAGCCGATACCCTCGTGGTTAATGATCACGCGGTAGAGCATTTACTGCTCGACAGCCGAAAGGCTTTCTTGCCGGCCACTTCGTTATTTTTTGCGTTGCAGTCTTCGCGACGTAATGGACATGACTTTATCGGCGAGCTGTATCAAAAAGGTGTCAGAAGTTTTGTTGTGAGTCAGTCGGTCGATACAGCGGTATTTACGGATGCAAATTTTATTCGGGTACCCGATACGCTAGCGGCTTTGCAGCAGCTGGCTGCCCATCACCGAAGTCGTTTTTCGATACCGGTAATCGGCATCACCGGCAGTAATGGAAAGACGATTGTTAAGGAATGGCTTTTTCAATTGCTACAGCCCGATCATGTTATTGTACGCAGTCCTAAGAGTTATAATTCGCAAATAGGCGTACCGCTTAGTATCTGGCAACTCCGGCCGCAGCATACGCTGGCCATTTTTGAGGCCGGCATCTCGCTGCCCGGCGAAATGGAAAAGCTGGCTGCCATCATCAAGCCCACTATCGGCATCTTTACCAATATAGGTGATGCCCATAGTGAGGGATTTGCATCGCAAGCCGAAAAGGAAAAAGAAAAAAGAAAGCTTTTCTCGGGTGCAGTGGTTCCCCAGCCGCTGGAGGGGCTGACTGCAAAGGCCACCACTTTTGGAACGCAGCTCACCGCACGACTACAACATCCCTCTTCTGCGTTGCTGCAGATTGAAATTCCTTTTTCTGATCAGGCTTCTATACAAAATGCAGTCCGGTGTTGGGAACTCTTGTTGCATTTGGGATATGCGCCGGCTGTAATTGCAGCGCGCATGCGGCAATTGACACCAGTAGATATGCGGCTCACCCTAAAAAAAGGGGTCAATCAGTGTGTATTGGTCAACGATAGTTACAGTACCGACATCAGTTCCTTACAACTCGCGCTCGACTTTCTGATGCAACAAGCGGGAACACTTCGAAAGACCGTTATCCTATCAGATTTTCTACAGCAATCCGATGAGGATATACTGTTATACAAACAGGTGCTGGGGGCGTTACAAAAAAGGGAGATCGGTCGGCTGATCGCTATCGGTCCGCGTATTTCAAAAGCGATGGCCACATTATCGACTACTATCCCGTGGCTAGTAGAGACCTTTATCAGCACCGAAGAGTTTTTACAATCGGATATTCGGCAGCACTTTAACAAAGAAGCTGTTTTAATAAAAGGGGCTCGCTCTTTTGCTTTTGAACGAATAGTTCAGGTGCTCGAACAGCAGTTGCACGAAACAAGACTCGAGATCGATCTGGCGGCGCTGCTGCACAATTTTCATCAGTACCAATATCACCTGGGTGCCGGTACGCGCATCATGGCCATGGTCAAGGCTTTTGCCTACGGAAGCGGTGCTACCGAGGTGGCTTCGCTATTGCAGTTTCATAAGGTAGATTACCTGGGTGTGGCCTATGCCGACGAGGGAGTGGCCCTGCGAAAAGCCGGCATTACCATTCCGATCATGGTCATGAATCCGGAGGAGGCTGCCTTTGAAGTGATGGTCGACCACCGCTTAGAGCCCGTCATCTATTCGGTTGAATTGCTCGATCGGCTGAGCGCATGGTTACAAAAAGAAGCGGTAGACGGCTATCCTGTTCACCTGGAAATTGATACCGGTCTGCATCGCTTGGGACTGGATAGTGGGCAAGCCGACGCATGGGGGCACCGGCTGCTACAAGCCGGCTGTTTTACTATCCAAAGTATTTTTTCTCATTTGGCAGCCAGCGAAGATCCGCAACAAGATGACTTTACGCTGTTGCAGTACGATCGCTTTATACAAACAGCTGCCACCCTGGAGAAAAGACTGGGTTATCGCCTTATTAAACATATGGCCAATTCGGCTGCTGCTATTCGTCATCCTGCGTTGCGACTAGATATGGTTCGGTTGGGTATCGGGCTTTATGGCGTAGAGATGGCACCCGGACTTTCCCTGTTGCCTGTAGCTACTCTTCGCTCTTCGATCGCTCAACTCCATACACTGCCGGCGGGCGAAACCGTTAGTTATAATCGTCGCACCACACTCACTCGGCCTTCGCTCATTGCTACAGTGCGGCTGGGCTATGCCGACGGTTATCCCCGCGCATTGGGTAACGGGGTCGGACAAGTAATGGTCAATGGGAAACAGGTTCCCATTGTAGGTACTATCTGCATGGATATGTTCATGATCGATGTGACCGATGTAAAGGATGTTGGGGTAGGTAGCGAGGTCATCTTATTCGGCGCTTCGCTATCGGTACAGCAAGTAGCCGCCTGGGCGGGCACCATTCCTTACGAAATACTCACGGGGATCTCCAGTCGCGTCAAGCGAATTTATTTTGAATAGAAACAGGCATCCGCTGTACGCACTATCATTTCAGTGTTGTTCCATTTGGCGTAGCACCTTGCCGGGGTGCTGTAGTAACCGACACCGCATCTGTTACATAGTTTCGGTGGTATCCGATACTGGGCGGTCTGTAACCCCCGTAGCCCCCGTAGTGAGCTCGGGTTTTTCGAGTAGTCTTTTCTGAAACAGCAGCAGCGTAATAACGCCCACCGAAATAGACGCATCGGCGATATTAAAGATGGGACTAAAGAACTCAAAGGGTTGCCCGCCGAATACCGGGATCCACTCGGGCAGTATACCATTGACAATAGGAAAGTAGAGCATGTCTACGACGCTTCCGTGCAGAAACGAACCATAGCCCTTACTTGATAATTCGGCTACGCCCATATACCCCACGTAGTCATTAAGAACCGGGCTGAAATGAAGTCCTTTATCGAAGATCATGCCATAAAACATACTGTCGATGAGGTTACCGGCTGCACCGGCATAGATAAGTCCCGCACAGATCAAAAATCCTTTACTGTATTTTTCTTTGATCAATTTTAGCAGATACCAGGTTCCTCCCACTACAGCGGCCAACCTAAAAAGCGTAAGGATCACCTTGCCTGTCTCATTGCCGAATTGCCAACCCCAGGCCATGCCAGAGTTTTCGATAAAATGAATCCGAAACCAATCCAGCCCCAACACGCGTACTACTTCTCCGGTAGGATAGGTGGTCTTGATCCATAGTTTGAGTGCCTGGTCGGCCACCAGAATCAGCAAAATGAGTAAAAAGAGTTGTGATTTTTTCATAGTGATCAGATCTTTCCTACCATGTTTTCGGGACGTACCCACTGATCGAACTGCTCAGCGGTCACATACCCCAGCTTTACGGCCATTTCTTTTAATGTGGTGCCTTGCTTATGCGCTTTTTGCGCAATTTCGGCTGCTTTATAGTAACCGATTTTGGTATTGAGGGCGGTCACCAGCATCAGCGAATTGTCCACGTGCTTTTTTATGTTGGCTTCGATGGGTTCAATACCCACGGCACATTTATCGTTAAAGGACATACATCCATCGCCGATCAACCGGGCACTGTGTAAGAAATTATAGATCATCACCGGTTTAAACACGTTCAACTCAAAATGACCGGAGGCTCCGCCTACATTGATGGCTACATCGTTGCCGAGTACCTGTGCGGCGATCATCGTGAGGGCCTCGCACTGCGTTGGGTTAACCTTGCCCGGCATAATCGAGGAGCCGGGTTCGTTGTCGGGAATAAAAATTTCACCGATACCACTGCGCGGACCCGAAGAGAGCATCCGAATATCGTTGGCGATCTTCATCAAACTAACGGCCACTGTCTTGAGCGCTCCGTGAGCCTCTACGATCGCATCATGTGCGGCCAGTGCTTCGAACTTGTTGGGAGCCGTTATAAATGGCAGCCCGGTAAGACGAGCAATGTGTTTGGCCACATTTTTATCGTAGCCTGCAGGCGTATTAATACCGGTACCTACGGCAGTTCCGCCAAGCGCCAGTTCTTTTAAATGCGTTAATGTGTTTTTGATGGCTCTTATGCCATGGTCTAGTTGCGCCACATAGCCACTGAACTCCTGGCCGAGTGTAAGCGGCGTAGCATCCATAAAATGCGTTCTGCCGATCTTGACTACTTTTTTAAAAGCCTTACTTTTTTTAGCCAGTGTATTGCGAAGGGTTGTAAGGCCGGGTAGCGTGTTCTCTACCAAAATAGTGTACGCCGCAATGTGCATGGCGGTAGGGAACGTATCGTTGGAGGATTGCGATTTATTGACATCATCGTTGGGATGCAAGAACTTTTCTTTGTCGGTCAGCTTGCCCCCTTTTAGTACATGTCCTCTGTAGGCGATCACCTCATTGACATTCATATTGCTTTGGGTGCCGCTACCCGTTTGCCATACTACTAACGGAAAGCTGTCGTCGAGTTGACCTTTGAGAATTTCATCACAGACCCGTCCGATCAAACTGGCCTTGGCGGCAGGGAGCACACCGGCTTCCTTGTTGGTGAGCGCGGCTGCTTTTTTTAGATAAGCGAAGGCCCTGATAATTTCTTTGGGCATCCGATTGATGTCTTGTGCGATCTTGAAATTATCGATGCTGCGCTGGGTTTGTGCCCCGTAATACGCATGGAGGGGAACTTTTACTTCGCCCATGGTATCTTTCTCTATTCTGTATTCCATATACGATCGTTAAGCGCTTGGTGTAGCGATTACTGAAAATTGGGTTTTCTTTTTTCTAAAAAGGCCGTAACGCCCTCTTTCATTTCGGGGGTGCCGAAACATTCTCCAAAAAGACGTACTTCTTCGAGATAGCCATCTACTTGTTTTTCGTAACACGCATTAACAGCGGTGATGACTCTTGCCACCGCGCCGGGTCCTTTGCTGATGATGGCAGCGAGCAGTTGTTTTGTTTTATCTATCAATTCTTCGCCGGTGTAAATATGATTGACTAATCCCCATTGCAGGGCCTCTGTGGCGCTGAGCATATTACCGCTCATCATCAACTCGAGCGCTTTGCCTTTACCCACCAGTTGCGTAAGCCGCTGGGTACCCCCGTATCCGGGAATCAGCCCGAGATTTACTTCGGGTTGTCCAAACTTGGCCTGCTCGGCTGCCAGGCGCATATGACAGGCCATGGCTAACTCGCATCCGCCTCCCAGTGCAAATCCATTGACAGCGGCGACAACGGGCTTGGCGTTTTTTTCGATGCGCTCAAAAACAAGTTGGCCGCGACGGGCCAGTTGCGTTGCTTCCTGAGGGGTCAGTGCTGTAAACTCACTGATGTCGGCCCCGGCTACAAACGCTTTTGTACCTGCTCCGGTAATGATCACCGCTTTGATCTGCGCGTCGGCTTCTATACGATCGAGTACTACTTCGAGCTCTTCAAAAACGATGCGATTGAGCGCGTTCATTTTATCGGGTCGGTTAATAGTGACCGTCAGAATGCCATCTTGCAGCGAAGTGAGTAAGGTCGAGAGGGTAGGGAAGTTTATAGAATCCATAAGAGGGGCTTATCGTCGGTGGGTAGTTACCCATTCTTTAATGTAATCGGCAATAGTTGTGGTGGGGGTGCCGGGATGAAAGATCTGTCCTACGCCCATTGCCTGTAATCCGGCAATATCCGCTTCCGGAATAATACCGCCACCGGTCAGCAGCACATCATCAATTCCTTTTTCTTTCATCAGCTGAATGATCTTAGGAAATATGGTGTTGTGGGCCCCTGATAAAATAGAGATGCCGATAGCATCCACGTCTTCTTGCAGGGCTGTATTGACCACCATGTCGGGCGTTTGTCTAAGGCCGGTGTAAATGACCTCCATGCCGGCATCACGAAGGGCGGTCGCAATAACTTTTGCGCCTCTGTCGTGGCCATCGAGCCCTACTTTGGCAACCAGTATGCGAACGGGTCTTGGGGTGGCTTGCATCTTGCGTGCAAAATTAAGCCATTTCAGGGCAACAGGGTCAGCGCTCGTGCAATGCGTTGGGCCGTAACAGTGGGGCCCAGCACGGTGGCTATATCAAACACGCCCGGGCCGAACTTACCACCTACCAGCATGAGGCGAAGGGGCAGTAGTAATTCGCCGGCTTTCAGTTGTAACGAAGTGGCTTTTTCTTTGAATAGCTGCTCTTGTGCGGCGGCATCCCCCATAGGGGTGTGTAGATACTGATCGGCCAGCCACTCGAAGAAGCCTCTTTTTTCGGCAGACCATTTACCGATAATGGCAGCTGTATCCAGTTGGGCCGGATCGGCAAAAAAGAAGCCGGCTTGTTCGGTGCAATCGGTCAGTAAGGTGCAACGGTCTTTTACGAGCGCAATCACTTGTGTGAGTTTTTCGCGTTCGGCCCCGCTAGCAGGCTGTGTAAAGAGGCGTTGCTCAAATTCGGGTAGGAGTCGATCGGTACTGCTTATTTTGATCCATTCATGATTGAACCATTTAGCCTTCTCGTAATCAAAACGAGCCCCGGCGCTATGTATGCGCTCTATGGAGAACGACTTGATGAGTTCCGGCAGAGTAAAGATCTCTTTTTCGCTGCCATCGTTCCAACCCAGGAGGGCCAGCAAATTGAGGAAAGCTTCGGGTAAGAATCCTTTTTCTTTAAATCCTTCGGTGACCTCTCCACTGGCCGGATCGGTCCAGTTCATGGCAAAGACCGGAAAGCCATACTTGGCGCCATCTCGTTTGCTGAGTTTTCCGTGTGGGCCAAGTATAAGTGGTAAGTGTGCCCACTGTGGCATCTGCTCTAGCCCGAACAAGTATTTCCAAAGTAAAATATGTACGGGAGCAGATGGAAGCCATTCCTCGCCGCGAAAGGCATGGGTGATTTCCATGTGATGATCATCAACTACCACAGCCAGGTGATAGGTGGGCATGCCATCGGCCTTAAGTAGTACCTTATCGTCCAGGGTAGACGTATCGAAACTTACTTCTCCTCTGATTAAATCGGTAAAGGAAAGTGTTTCTTGCTCGGGCATCTTAATACGAACTACGTACGGAACACCGGCGTCTAGTAATTCTTTTGTTTTTGCGGCACCCAGTGCCAGCGAGTTGCGCAGCTGAAGACGTACCTGGCGATCGTATTGGGGAGACGGGTTAGAGGGAGTAGCCAACTGGGCGCGCATCTTTTCGAGCTCCTCGGGAGTATCAAAGGCATAATAGGCCCACCCCTGCTCAATCAGTTGGTCGGCATATTTTTTATAGAGTGATTTTCTTTCACTTTGTCTGTACGGTCCAAAAGCGCCACCGTGTTGAACGCTTTCGTCGGGTTCCAGGCCGCACCACCGAAGACAATCGAATAAATAATCTTCGGCACCGGGTACATACCGGCGCTGGTCAGTATCTTCTATTCGTACAATAAAAGTGCCGTTATGTTGTTTTGCAAACAGATAATTGAATAACACCGTTCTGACTCCACCCAGGTGAAGTCCGCCGGTGGGGCTGGGCGCAAATCGTACCCTGACCTTTTTTTCCATAGCGGCAAAGATAAACCAACCGGCTGCAACCGCTTCAGTCTTTTGTGCCGCTATCTTTGCTCACGATGCCATTTTATTTTTACCAGACCCCTGCCTGGCTTCGCTGGTGTTATCCAAAACGGATCTGGCGCATTGATACCAAAGAGCCGGACTTGTACCTGACTTTTGATGATGGGCCCCATCCAACGGCTACACCTTTTGTACTCGATACGTTGGCTCGCTTTGATGGGAAGGCTACTTTTTTTTGCATCGGTCAAAATGTACTTCGTTACCCGGCACTCTACCAGCGCATAATAGAGGAGGGGCATCAGGTGGGTAATCATACCCATCGACATGTAGATGGATGGAGAACCTCCGATGATGCCTATGTGGCCGATGTAAAAGAGGCGTCGGCCTATATCGACAGCGGCTTATTTCGTCCACCCTACGGAAGACTTCGATCGGCACAAGCTAAAGCAGTAGACTCTCTCTTATCAGTGCAGACCAAAGAGGCTTTTGCAGCCTTGCCGCAGCAGGGTTGTATCGTTATGTGGGATCTGCTCAGTGGCGATTTTGATAACCGCCTCAGCGGGCAGGATTGTTTTTCTATTTGTAAAAAAAGACTAAGGCCAGGCTCCATCATCGTATTGCACGACAGTGAAAAAGCCTGGCCTCGTTTATCGGTTGCGTTACCGCTGTTGATCGAGTATGCCCTTGATAAGGGGTATAGATTTAAGGCAATGTGATAGTGTAGGTGACACCGTTGATAACGACCACCGCTCTGTTATCGCAGTCACCATTACCATAGTTGATGACGCCTTGCCAACGCACACCACTGGTGGTGTTCTCTCTTACCGTGCGCACGGTTCCCTTTACGATCCATCTGCAATTCATTCGTTTGATCAGGGGTTCTACAATGGTTGAATTCCAAAATGTGTTTGTGGTATCTCTGCGCACTTGTCCCCGGGCAGTACCGGTCGTAGAGAAGACATCATCCATCGGCATGCCAGCTGTAAGCGCTCCTTCTATTTGTGTACGCACTTTCTCGCCATTCCAGAGGGTGAAGTTGCCGTTGGGTCGGATCAGCTTTCCGTTGATCACATTCGTCTGGTAACGGGGACGCAGGGGAGATTCTGTGGTATTTTTAATTCGATAAGCGCCTTCTATTTTAGTACTGTCCTGGTAATAATTATCAAAAGAGGTCTCTACGACCGCACCGGGTACTAAAAGGTGGTTGGTATAAATGTGAATAATCTTTCCTTTTCTGAATTTTCCATCACGACCTATGCAACCGGCTCCAAAGTCAAGAACTACCCGCACCGGAAAGGGAGCAGGGGGATTGTTACGAGTAACTGTTACTGTGGGGCAAGCGGTCAGTCTTCCAAAAATGCCGGTTCCGCCCATGGCCACGTCTGCGTTTACGCCCATCGCATCATCAAAGACGCCGTCATAAAAGATCTCAGCCTCCGCATCGGATTCGCCCACTGTACGAGAGGCCAGGGCTTCTTTTTCTTCGACCGGATCGGGGGTTTGCTGGTCTTTTTGACAAGCAATGAGGCTCACGGTTATGACCATTGCCGTAATGGCCAATGGTTGTAGAATGTTTCTTTTCATATAGGTCCATTTACTGGTTAAAGGTAGGCTGATTTGACTGCACAGGAAGACGAAAGTTTAAGGACTGATTTTTTTTACGGAGTTTTGTCGCATTACCGCTATGTTTTTGATTGATACTCATGCCCATCTGTACCTTGCTGACTTCGATCAGGACAGGGCGACTATGCTCGAGAGGGCCCGAATGGAGGGGGTAGAGCAGTTCTTATTGCCCGCCATTGATTCCGAAACGCATGCTGCCCTGGTGGCAATGGAAGAGGAGTTTTCGCAGTGCAGGGCCATGATGGGGGTGCATCCTTGTTCTATCAAAGCCGACTACCAACAAGAGTTGTCGATTGCCCGCGATTGGTGGAGCAAGAGAGATTTTATTGCAGTAGGAGAGGTCGGGTTGGATTTTTATTGGGATAAGACATTCATAGAGCAGCAATATGATGCCTTTCGCACGCAGATCGAATGGGCGCTCAAAAAAAAGGTACCGGTTGTGATCCATTCGCGCAATTCCTGCTTGGAGTGTGTGCAGGTGATCAAGGAATATAAGGGCCGGGGACTGACCGGTGTGTTTCATTGTTTTTCGGGAAGCCTCGAGGAGGCCCGTGAGATCATCAAGCTGGGGTTTTATTTGGGTATCGGCGGGGTGCTTACGTATAAAAATGCAGGGCTGGGTACCGTGCTAGCCGATGTTCCGCTCGAACACATTATGCTGGAGACGGATGCTCCGTATTTAACGCCGGTTCCCCATCGGGGTAAACGCAACGAGTCATCTTATTTGACCTTGGTGGCCACCAAGCTTGCCGAGGTGAAAGGAATCAGTTTAGATCAAGTTGCGCAGGCCACCACACAAAATGCGCGCGCGCTTTTTAATCTTTGATCTTGCCTATCAGCTAGAGGAAGAGTGATTTTATCACATCTCTAAATAGTAAGAACAAAAAAACGATCAGTCCTACAAAAATTTCTTTGCGGTATTTTTTAATCATAGTGATACCTGCATTTAGCGATTTGAATTTCATCATTGACTACTCTATAGATCAGTCTGTGTTCTTCATCAATCCTTCTTGACCAAAATCCGGCATAATTAAATTTAAGCGGCTCTGGTTTTCCGAGGCCCTCATAGGGGTTCCTCGATATGTCTTTTAACAGGTCATTGATCCGTTTTATTTTTTGTTTGTCATTTTTTTGCCAATACTGATAATCTTCCCAGGATAGTTCTGTGAAAACAAACTTCATTTCTCATCGAGTTGTTTAACGATCTTCTTACCAGACTTCAGTGCTTCGATCGAGGCATCCAAGCGCAATTGGTTGGTGCGTGACGATAATTCATGTTGGGTGCTTTTTAAAGCATTGTACTCCTCTAATGAAATGATGACCACACCTGTATCTTTCCCTCTGTTTATTATGAGTGTTTCAAAGCTTTGCGTCACCTTATCGAGGTAGGATTTGATGTCTTTTCTAAAATCTGACAATGTTGTTGTAAGCATTATATGTACTTATTAATGTACAAAATTAAGTACATTTGTTTAACATCCGAAAAATAAAAAAGGGTTATACATAAAAGTATAACCCTTGGTTTCGGTTGTCAAGCCTTTAGTTATTCTATCGGCTTATAGTCTTTGAACAGCGGCGGCCTGTTGGCCTCGGTATAATTTCTGAATGAGGTCCAGCTGCCGGTAAAGAACTCATTGATCTCTTTGACTATTGCATTCACCGCCGTTTCGGCATTGGCGATCAGTTGAGCCTCTGCCGCACCGGGTGCTGCAGCTTTCGCTGTAATAGCTTGTTGAGCACCCCGTAGCTGCGATAGTACAGTTACCAAGAACGGATTGCGAGACAGCCCCTGCTTTTCTTCGGTTGGCCCCGAAATCTTTTCTCTGATCTTTTTGATCTGGTCTTGTATATTCTTAGTGAGTTTACTGAGCGAATCGGTCGCTTTTTTATCGGCGCCCTTCAGTTGGGCATTGATCTTAGTGCAAACTTCTTCAGCTTCACTCAGCCGCTCCATGGCCGTGCTTAATTTGTCGGCCGACTTCTGCAGTTGCTCCAGCGCTTTCTTTTGTGCTGCTTTGATGTCGTTTTTATTTCCAATACGTGGATCATCATTTACAGTTACCATTGTAGAGTCACTTTGTGTTCCATAGGCAAGCACTACTTTATAACGACCGGGTAATGCGGGTAATCCTCCGGGTTCAGCACCGCCACGGCCCATACCGAATCGGCCACCACCGCCGCCTTCTCCACCTTCTCCTCCACCAGCGCCGGGCTGACGATATCCCTTTTCTTCCATACCCCAGTAACGACGATTAAAACCACTGTCGACTGCCCAACGAAGCGAGCGAATTTGCGTACCGGCCTCATTAAATATTTTAACAGTTACAGAGTCGGAGTTCGATCTGGCTGCTGCTCTTTCGTTTCGTTGCGGGTTGGCAGGATTGACTCCGCCTGCAGGTTCCGGTTTGGTTGATGCAGCAGCTGTTGCTGTGGGTTCTTTTGTGGTTCCTTTTGCAGCTGTCGCAGCGGCCGTAACGGGTCGGATCATAAATGAAACGGAGGCGCCTCTGTTTCTATTTTCTCCCTCATAGATACCCCAAGTGCTCCACTCATAACCAGTGGCCGGGCGATATTGTGCTTGTACGCCACCCGGGCTATCAAAAACCATTAGCGAAGAGGTGCTGACCGTGCTCAGGCGTGTGTTGGCCGCCAGTTTACGAAGCGGACGAATATCATCGAGCACCCATAGCGAACGACCAAAGGTGGCAATGACCAAGTCGGCTTCTCTTTCCTGAATGGCCAGGTCGTAGGTAGAGACTGAGGGATATCCATTTTTCCATTGGGCCCAATTATTGCCGTTGTCGATGCTGACCCAAAGGCCGTGTTCGGTACCTGCAAATAATAAAGAAGGTTCACTGGGATCCTGTATCACACAAAGGACATATCCGTTGACTTTATTTTCATCGAGAACGCGCTTCCACGTTTTTCCATAGTCTGTTGTTCTGAACAGATAAGGTCTGCCATCTCCTCTGCGGTAGTCATTGGCTACTACAAATGCTTCTGCCGCGTTGTGGGGAGAGGCTACCACTTGCGGAATCCAACAGCCGGCGGGTAATCCGGGGATCTTTCCTTGAAAACTAGTCCAAGTGGCTCCGCCATCGCGCGTAAGTTGAACGTTTCCGTCATCGGTTCCGATCCAGAGTGTTCCTTTCTCTTTTCTCGAAGGAGAAATGCTCAAGATGGTACAATGGGTTTCTGCACCGGTAATATCTAGCGTTAATCCGCCCGTTTGTTGAAAAGCGGCGATCTTGGCGCTGTCGTTGGTGGTAAGATCGGGAGAGATGGTCTGCCAGCTAAGACCTTTGTCGGTGCTCTTGTGTACGAACTGGCTGCCGTAGTAAATTGTTTTAGCGTCGAAGGGATCTTGCGCCATAGGCGAGTTCCAGTTGAATCGTTGCAATAATTGGGGATCGAGCGTAGGCGGCTTGATGTACCACGATTCCCCCGTTTTCCAATTTCTTTTTCCAAGAAATCCGCCTTGACTTTCGCTATATACCCAGCTGGCATCTTCGGCATCGGGCATTACATCGAAGCCGTCGCCGCCACCCACATTGTTCCAATAGTAATTGCGAATACCTCCATTGGTCCAGGTGTAGGCCGGACCATGCCAGCTGCCATTATCTTGCATACCGCCCATTACATTATAGGGCATTTCATTATCTACATTCACGTGATAGAACTGTCCTACCGGAATCTTTTCGTCGAAGATCCAGGTCTTGCCTCTGTCGCGTGAGATACCGATACCGCCATCATTACCTTCTATGATCAAATTGGGGTCCTCGGGATGGATCCACCAGGCATGGTGATCGGGGTGAATACCCGAGTAGGGGATCAGCGTACTGAATGATTTACCGCCGTCTTCACTCATGGTGATGGTAGAGTGTACATCGTAAATGCGATTTTCATTCTTAGGATCTACATAGATCTCCTGGTAATAAAAAGGACGATCCGTGACCTGCGCAGGATCACTGTTCACCAGCTTCCAACTGAATCCTCCGTCATCACTTTTATACAATCCGTTTTTAGTGGCCTCTATTTTTGCATATACTCTTGTGGGCATACTGCGGGCAAACGCAACTCCGATACGACCTAATGGATCGGCAGGAATGCCATCCTCTTTACCTAATTTTTTCCAATGCTTACCTCCGTCACTGGTAATGTAGAGACCACTTCCGGCGCCTCCGCTTTTGAGCTCCCAGGGTTGTCTGCGAAACTGCCACATGGCAGCAATTATTTTATTGGGATTGGAGGGGTCCATCACCATATCGGCACAACCGGTGGTGTCATTCACATAGAGAATTTTATTCCAGGTCTCACCGCCATCGGTGGTCTTGAATACACCGCGGTCGGCATGTTCTGCATAGGGGTTGCCGATGGCACCTACATATACAGTGTTGGGATCGGTAGGATCGATAATAACACGGTGAATACAAACTGTCTTATCGAGCCCCATTTTTTTCCAGCTTCGTCCGCCATCGAGGGTGCGGTACAGACCGGCACCGAGATTCAGTGAATTGCGCGGATTACCTTCTCCGGTTCCTACCCATACTACTTGGGGATTGCTCTGTTGTATGGCGATTGCGCCGATATTTTGCAGTGGCTGGTCATCGAATACCGGCTTCCAGGAGTGACCGGCATTTTCGGTTTTCCAAACACCTCCCGAGGCGGCTCCGATATAAATAATGTTGGGATTGGCGACTACCGCATCTACTGCGGTAATGCGACCACTCATACCGGCCGGGCCGATATTGCGGGGTTTCCAATTTTTAAATTCATTGGTGTTGAGGGGCTGGGCCCAGGCAATGCTTGTCAATAAAACAGACAAGCTGATCGATAGAAAAAAAGGTTTCAAGTGGCAAAGATTTAGACGACGAACTTACAAAACAGGGGGCAGATTCGCTAACAATATTATCGGTCTTTTGTTAT
>JBIIDB010000161.1:0-4296 GCA_044238505.1 Chitinophagaceae bacterium
CCTCTTTTCAGCTCCTTGATCTGCATTACAATCGAGGCACCACCGTATACGGCCGTTACACCCAGCGGCTCTTTTTTACCCTTGAACTTATCTAAGTCGCCTGTAATCTGAAGGCAAAGCTCGCGGGTTGGACATATGATCAGGGCTTGCGGATAGCGATCCTCGCGCCTCACCAACTGTAATAGCGGCAATCCGAAC
Source organism: Chitinophagaceae bacterium (assembly GCA_044238505.1). GTDB lineage: Bacteria > Bacteroidota > Bacteroidia > Chitinophagales > Chitinophagaceae > JJ008. The sequence continues at coordinate 199 of JBIIDB010000161.1, forward strand.
GCAGCCGTCTTGCCGGTTCCGGTCTGGGCCAATCCGACAAAGTCGCGGGTGCCCTGCAATAACACAGGTATCGCCTTTTGCTGAATGGGCGTGGGCTCAGTAAATCCGAGTAATTGAACGGCCTCGAGCAGATCAGGGCGAAGGCCAAGGGATTGAAATGTATTCACGAAAAGATTTATATGAAAATAAGGGATAAAAAGAAAGCCGTTCCCGGGGGAACGGCCTTCGGCAATTACTTGCGCAACTGATTACTTAGTCTCAGCAGCAGGAGCGGCAGCTGTAGTGTCAGCGGCAGCAGCAGCAGTGTCAACAGGAGCAGCAACAGCAGCAGTGTCAACAGGAGCAGCAGTAGTGTCAGCAGCAGGAGTAGCTTCGCCACCACCGTTACAAGCTACCAGGGTAGCAGCGATGAAGGCAATTGCAAAAAACTTCTTCATTTGAATTTGTTTTTGTGTTTTGTGAAATATTTCGCGAATTTATACCGATTTTGGCAAAAGGTAACCCATTCAGCTCAATTTTTTTTTGACCGCCTGCGGGTTACTATTTTTAGAATCCTGTATTAAAGCTAGCAGCATAGTGAAACCCGAACTGTACGAAGAGGGCCTGTTGAAAGGACTGGCCGAGGGCGACAAACGAGCGATTGAGATCATTTATAAGGATCATTTTAATACGATCCAGGCATTGATTATCAATAACAACGGGTCGGCCGATGATGCCAAAGATATTTTTCAAGAGGCCCTGATTGTATTGTACGAAAAGGTCCGCTCCGGGAGTTTTGAACTGAACTGCCAGATTAAAACCTATCTCTATTCTGTTAGCAAACGGTTGTGGCTCAAGAAATTAAGCATAAGTAACCGATTTGTGTCGGCCGCCGAAGATCCCGAATCTGCCTATCCGGTAGAAGTCGAATTAGAGGAGCACGAAAAAAGAAATGCCGAGTTTGACATCATGGAAAAAGCGATTGCCGGTTTGGGAGAGCCTTGCAAGAGTTTGCTGGAGGCCTACTACCTCAAGAAGCAGAACATGCAGGTCATTGCCGCCTCTTTTGGATATACCAACGCCGACAACGCCAAAAACCAGAAATACAAATGTCTGCTCAGGCTCAAAAAAATATTCTTCGCTCACTACAAAAATGGAATAGATCATGAGTGAATTGAACATGCTGGAGACGGTAGAACGGTACATCAAAGGAGAGATGAATCCCGATGAGAGGGTGCAATTTGAACAGCTTCGCAAGACCAACGCAGAAGTAGACCAACTGGTAGTGGAACATACTTTTTTCCTGCAACAACTAAATCGTTTCGGCGAGTGGAAAAAGTTTCGCCGCCTGCTGCAGTTCACCCATACAGACCTGGCCGAAAAAGGCCACATTCAATCTTCACGACTCAGCGGTAAGGCTCGAGTCGTCTACCTTTTTAATCGCTACAAACGGGTGGGTTCCATGGCCGCTGCCATCGCTTTAGTTACCACGCTAAGCATCAGCGCCCTGGTCTGGACGCTTTCGCCCGCCTCTCCTCGCTCGCAATTCGAAGAGCTCAACAAAAAATATTCGCAGCTCGAATACAAATCACGCAAGCAAGCCTCCGAGATAGACCAGATAAAAAAATCAAAGACCATTCCGGTAGATATGCCGTTTACCACCGGAGGCACCGGCTTTATTATCGATCCTAAAGGGTATTTAGTCACTAATGCCCACGTAGTGAGTGGAGCCAGCACAATCGCCATCCAGAATAACAGAGGAGAATATTTGGTCGAAGTGGTACATATCGACAAGCATCGCGACCTCGCTATTTTGCGGATCAACGATGATACCTTTAAAGGATATGGCTCGCTCCCCTACTCGATCAGCAAAAAATCCGGTCAGCTAGCCGATCCCATCTTTACCCTGGGCTATCCACGCAACGAAGTCGTCTACAGCCAGGGATATCTGAGTGCCCGTACCGGCTATGACGGTGATACCCTCAGCTGTCAAATTGAAATCAGTGCCAACCGAGGCAATAGCGGAAGTCCCATCATCAATCGTCGCGGCGAAGTGATCGGCATCCTCAATGGACGTCAGACCAATGCAGAAGGTTTTGCTTTTGCCGTACAAGGAAAATATATCTACCAGTTAAGCGACTCGCTTCGCAAGGCCGATCCGTCGATTCCCATCCGTCTGAGTGGACGCAGCTACATATCCTCACTCGAACGCAGCGAGCAAGTCAAACGTATCCAAGACTATATCTACATGGTAAAGGTCAACTAAGACCAGAGTGATACAGGATAGACCCCCGATTCAATTAAATGCTGTAAACTTTTAGCAACCATCGGCGCATCTTCTTTGTAAGTAACCCCAAACCAATGGGAACGGGTGGGCACTACCGACACGACTCCTCCCTCTTTGATAAACTGATCGGCCACCAAGGGAATAAAGAATTCAGATTTGGGCGTTTGCCCATGCTCTTGCAAGAACGCTGCAAACTGGGTTTGAGTATACCCAAAAAAAGAGGGATCGAAACACCAGAAATTCATGGAAACAGCAGTAGAGAGCGGCAAGGTTCGAGGGGTCAACCCATCTTCACAAACCACTTCGTTTCCGCTTTTGGAGATATTGATTCGCTCAGTAATAGCCGCCAGATGACCGGCTGCGTCGAGCGCACATATGCCCCTATTGACCGTGCCGTGCTCCGAAAGTGTTCCCGCTAACTGGTACCCTACAATCGCATATTGCTTTTCGTTGCATTGTGCAGTTAAAAAAGCTGCTGCATTCTCAAATGCCTCCCGGCCGTAAAAGTCATCGGCATTAATAACAGCGAAAGGACCTTGTACGGCCTCCCGGGCGCATAACACTGCATGGGCTGTACCCCAAGGCTTGGTACGATCGGAAGGCGTCGGGTAGCCACCCGTATACGAATCCATTTCTTGAAATACATAGGCAGTCTCTATCCGTCCCGCTAACTTGGGCTCAAAAAGTGATTTGAATTGATCGGCAAACTGACTTCTGATAATAAAGACAATTTTTCCGAAACCGGCGCGAATGGCATCATAGATCGAATAATCCATAATGGTTTCGCCAGAGGGACCGAAGGATTGCACCTGCTTCATACTTCCATAGCGAGAAGCCATACCGGCCGCTAATATTACCAGGGTGGGTTTCATAGGATCAATTTGCGGGGGCGAAATTACATGTATTTTCGTTAGCCACTCCATGCTTGACTTTACCTTCGAAAGAGCCCCCTGCCAAGACCTGTATCACCCGGCACTGCTCTCTAAAAAATGTGAGGCCACTGTGCTTCGCCTCGACCTGTTACATCCTATTGTCTCAGGCAATAAGTGGTTCAAGCTTCGCTATTATATAGAGCAGGCCTTACAGCAACATAAAAAAAGAGTTATCACCTTCGGAGGTGCCTGGTCGAATCACTTGTTGGCTACGGCAGCGGCTTGCGAACAACACGGACTCCGCTCTGCAGCCTTGGTACGGGGAGAACGACCCGCTGTATTGTCTCAAACACTGCAACAAGCAGCCGCACTGGGAATGGAATTGTATTTTTTGAGCAGAGAAGACTACCGACAAAAAAAAATTCCAGCGCAGCTGCTCACAAATGCAGATGTTGTAATAAACGAAGGGGGAGTCGGTGAACTGGGCGTGCAAGGGGCTGCTACCCTTCTTGACAGTGTCAAAAAAGACCGCTACTCCCATCTTGTCTGCGCCGCCGGCACCGGCACCACGCTGGCAGGACTTATCAATGCAGCTCCGCAAGGGTGTACGCTAGTGGGCATCCCGGTGCTGAACGATCTTAGCACTATCGAGCAAACAATAAAACAATATGTTCACAACAAAACCGCATCATGGCAACTGCTGCCTACCTATGCCTGGGGCGGCTATGCCAAGCATCCCCCTGCCCTACTCGCCTTCATGAATGCTTTCTATGAACAAACAAACATTCCTACCGATATCGTCTACACAGCAAAACTTTTTTATGCCTGCATAGACCTTCTCGAAAACAATTTTTTTAAACCGGGCAGCCGACTATTGATTATCCATAGCGGGGGTCTGCAGGGCAATCGCTCACTACCTCCTGCTACTTTTTGCTTTCCCTGAACAGCAGATCCCCTAAG
>JBIIDB010000030.1:0-14688 GCA_044238505.1 Chitinophagaceae bacterium
GATACCGATTGACGTTGCAGGATCCGAAACGCCTGCTCTACTTCTTGCTGAATGGTGTTGGCGTTCTCTTGCGATTGAAAACCGCTATAGTTTGTTCCCCGGTAAGCCACCTCTAAAAAATAGCGGGCCATCATTGAAACATCTCTTTAAAGCGGTCTGCCGTTGCAGGGCTGCTAAAGACGGTCGCCAGCATTAGATACCGAGAGCGCTCTACCGTTTGGGTCCATGCCTCCAATAAAAAATCATACCTGACTTCGTCGGTGGTAAGCAATAACGCGAGTGCCTTGACTTGATCGATCGTATAGCATCTGCCCCCCATGAACTCTCGTAACACATTTATTTTGGAAGTTTCCGACCTGGCTGCCTGCACCTTGCTGAGACATTCGTTGAACTCGGCATCGGAGAGGATGGATTTACAATAAGAAGGAATGGGAACGACTGCCGGCTTACTAACCGGGGCTGGCCTTTCGTTTGCCGGGGGCTTTACTTCATCGGCGGGCTTTACCAAGGCCGCAGGCTTCGTTGCGATCGTTGTATCTGGTTTTACTTCATCAGCGGGCTTTACTATGGCCGCAGATTTATTCACGATAGTCGTGTCCGACTTTGCATCGCCTGATACCCGTTGGTCAGCTGCAACAACCGACTTATTATTGATGATATGGGCCGGTGTCGAGTCATCAAGCAGCAACGTGCTGTCTCCGGAAGCCTTTGCCAGCAGGGTCGCGAAATCTGACTGACCAGCCACAGTGATACGATTACTCTTTGCAACAGCGGGCCGCTCTGCGTACGAAACGGTGAGCGTGCGCCAGTCAAGCAATCCCCATCCCTTATCTCCGTAGTCTTTCAGTAAATAGCCCTGGTCGCTGCGCTGCGTGTTGACAGTAAAGGAATGATCTAGATTTTTTTGTTCCGAAAAACGAACCACCAATTGCAATACACTATCGATAAGGTTAGGGAGAATAACATAACCCGAAGCAGAAGAAGGAAAAGATTTCTCTTTGTAATTAACCGTGAAAGACTGAGCCGGCTCTGCCTGCAGATAAATAAAGTAGGGGGATTGAGCTTGAGCAGACAACCCTCCCAGCCAAATTACCAGTATCAATAAACTACGTTGCATAGCCTGTTACCATTTACCACCTGCACCGCCTCCACCGAAGCTGCCACCCCCAAAACCACCAAATCCGCCGCCGCCAAATCCTCCACCACCGAAACCACCGCCACCGAATCCACCCCCGCCAAGCCAGGTTCCTCCAGTCCATCCTCCAAAGCCTCTACCTCTTCTTCCGCCTCCCAAGCCGCCACCGCCACCGAACAGCATAGAGAGTAACAAAAATGCGATGACAATCACCACCGGGGGAATATCGCGCTCGCTTTTTTTCTTACGGCGGGCAGGCGCCTTGTATTCACCGGCGGCCGCTTTAGCAATTGACTGTACGGCCTGCTCCAGCCCGCGGTAGCGCTGCCCCTCTTTGAAATTATAAATGATGTCATTCTCTACAATAGACTTGGCTACTACGTCGGGGAGAGCCCCTTCCATTCCATAGCCCGTAGCGATGTAGGCATCACGATCGCCTGTTTTGCCTCCGGTGGATATCAAGATCACCACACCGTTATTGAATTGCTTGCTGCCCACGCCCCAGCTTCTGCCGAGCGCAGTGGCGTACTCATTGGCCGTGTAATCTTGTAAACTCTCTACGATAACCACACAGATCTGCGTGGAGGTGCTGTCGTCATAAGCGACCAATACTTTTTCTAACTGATCGGCCTGTGGGCCGGTAAGAAACGATCGGCCGGGCGTAAGATCATTATATAATACCGCAGGAGAAGGACGGGGCGGCAATATTGATTCGATCTGCGCAAAAAGCAGCTGTGCTACGAACAGAAACCCACAAAACAACAGCGCTTTTCTCATGATCTTCCAAATAGTATATCGTCGGACAATTCATTTCGGTCGGTACTTCGGTCATAGGGGAAATGCCGGCGCAAGGCCTCTCCGGTAGCCTCTACACAACTGATCAGCCCCTGCAGATAATCCTCTTTACGGAAGAGCAGCAACATCTCTTGCACCCGCTCTTGCCAGTAATGTGGACCCAGCTTTTCATGAATACCTTGATCACCCCATACAGCCACCTGGTGATCTTGCGTGGCTAAATAAATGAGCACGGCGTTCCGCTGGGCAGTTTGCTGCATTCCTTGCGCATAAAATATCTCTGCTGCGCGGTCAGTAGCATCCATGTAGCGGCAACGGCGTTCCAAAAAAACGCGGATCTCTCCGCTGGTTTGCTGCTCCGCCAAACGGATCGCTTGCAACAACTGCGTTTGCTGCGCTTCGTTCAGTAATACCTTGGGGGATGTAAAAAAAGAAAACAAGAGCCTTGCTTACTGAATATTGAAGTTGATATCGGGAGCTTTTTCGGATCCTTTATCGGCCTCGTAATAGGCTTTCTCGTTAAATCCGAATAGGCCGGCCAGCAGGTTTCCGGGAAACCGCTTGACACTGAGGTTGAAACTCTCGACCGCCTTGTTGTAATCCTGACGAGCCACGTTTATCCGGTTTTCGGTTCCCTCGATCTGGGTTTGAAAATCCTGAAAGGCCTTGGTGGTCTTAAGATCGGGATATTGCTCGAACGAAGCGATCAAACGGCTGAAGGATCCTTGTAAATTGGCCTGCGCTTGTTGGAAGGCCTGCAAGCTGGCAGGATCATTGATATCGATTTTTACTTGGGTGGCCGCTGCGCGCGCTTGCACCACAGCACTGAGGGTTGACTTTTCGAAATTGGCAGAGGCCTCTACCGTCTTGATAACAGAACCATACAGATCGGTGCGGCGCTGGTAATTGGTCTCGACATTGCTCCACGACTTCTTTACACCCTGTTCACCGGTCACAAATCCATTGTAGGCATTGCAACCCCAAAAAGCAAACAGTACAAAAACGCCCAACACCACCAATAATGTAATAGTTGATCCTTTCATAGGTTTTTATTTTAAAGGCTAAAATTACAGCAAAAAAAGGGAGCCGCGCGAAAGTGATGCACAGCACAAAAAATTTAACAACCCGCTCAGCCGGTCACGGCCGCGATACCGGGCAGTACTTTTCCTTCGAAATATTCCAGCATGGCGCCGCCGCCGGTAGAAACATAGCTCACCTCTTTGAACAATTGGAATTGGTTGATCGCCGCCACGGAATCACCACCACCGATCAGCGAAAAAGCCCCCTGCCGCGTTGATGCAGCCACCGCCAATGCAATCGACTTAGTTCCCTCTTGAAAAGCGGGCATTTCAAAAACACCCATCGGTCCGTTCCACAAGATCGTCTTGGCAGCCGCAATAACTTGGCCAAACTGTGCACGAGCGGCCGGTCCAATATCAAGCCCCATCCATCCATCAGGGATCTGACCGCTGGGCGCAACACTCGTTTGGGCGTCTGCCGCAAAACGGTCAGCAATAACGCTGTCTTCGGGCAGGTGAATACGAACACCTTTTTGCTGCGCTTTCTCGAGCAGGCCGACTGCCAGCGAGAATCGATCCTCCTCACAAAGAGAATTACCGATGCTGCCGCCACGGGCCTTGAAAAAAGTATAGGCCATCCCCCCTCCTATAATAATATCGCTGGCGCGCTCTAACAAATTTTCGATAATCAACATTTTATCGCTCACCTTGGCCCCGCCAATAATCGCTACAAAGGGACGCTCTGCCTGATGCAAAACGCGTTGCGCACTGGCCACTTCGGCTTCCATCAATTTTCCAAACAACCTTCTTTCCGGAGCAAACTCGTTAGCCATTACGGCCGTAGAGGCATGGGCGCGGTGCGCCGTTCCAAATGCATCGTTAACCCAGACGGTGCCCAGTCGGGCCAGCTTTGCCGCAAACGCTGCATCTCCTTTTTCTTCTTGCGTATAAAACCGAAGATTTTCCAATAACAGCACTTCCCCAGGTTGAAGAGATGCTGCCAGATCTACCGCCTGTGCCCCTATGCAATCGTCGGCAAAATAGACCGCCGTTCCAGGCAACAAGTTGATCAGATGAGGGAGCAGATGTCGAAGTGAATATTTATCAGAAGGACCTTCTTTGGGACGACCCAAGTGACTCATCAGGATAACAGAGCCCCCTTGCTGCAAAATATGCTTGATGGTGGGTAACGCAGCCCGCATACGCGTGTCATCGGTAATCTGCAGGTCTTTGTTAAGCGGTACGTTGAAATCGACACGCACCAAGGCCTTTTGACCTTTAAAAGGAAAAGAATCAAAAGAGATCATCGGCTCTTACTTAATAAGTTTAGCAAAGTAACTGACCGTACGCACCAGCTGGCTCACATAGCTCATTTCATTATCGTACCAGCTTACTGTTTTTACCAGTTGCTGATCGCCGACTGTCATTACTTTGGTTTGAGTAGCATCGAACAGTGACCCGTAGTTGATGCCGATGATGTCGGTGCTCACTAACTCATCTTCGGTGTAACCGAACGACTCGTTCGCGGCGGCCTTCATAGCGGCATTGATCTGCTCGGTGCTGGTTTTTTTCTGCAGTACTGTTACCAATTCAGTCAACGAACCTGTAATAGTAGGCACGCGCTGGGCTCCCCCATCCAGTTTTCCTTTCAGCTGTGGCAACACCAACCCGATCGCCTTGGCGGCACCGGTGCTGTTGGGTACAATATTGGCCGCTGCCGCGCGGGCACGACGAAGATCGCCCTTGGGATGAGGTGCATCGAGTGTGTTTTGGTCGTTGGTGTAGGCATGGATGGTGGTCATGATACCGGTGATGATACCGTATTGATCATCGAGCACTTTAGCCATGGGCGCCAGACAGTTTGTAGTACAAGAAGCACAAGAGATGATCGTCTCCGACCCATCCAAAATATGATGATTAACATTGAACACAACAGTCTTGAGATCGCCCGTTGCAGGAGCAGAGATAACAACTCTCTTGGCGCCGGCTTTTAGGTGCGCTTCAGCTTTTTCCTTATCCGTAAAGAAGCCCGTGCACTCCAGCACGACATCTACCTGGTGCTGCCCCCAGGGAATTTGAGCGGGATCCTTTTGCGCATAGATCTTGAGCACATCGCCGTTGACTACGATCGCATCTTCGGTAGCTTTTACATCGGCATTGAATCTGCCTTGTGCACTGTCGTACTTCAGCAAATGGGCTAAAACAGCAGGGCTTGTGAGGTCATTGATGGCGACTACATCGATACCTTGTAAATTATAGATCTGACGATACACCAGCCGTCCAATGCGGCCAAATCCGTTGATGGCAACTTTGATAGTACTCATGGCAAAAAATTTGAGGCACAAAAGTACTGGAATGCAGTCAAATTTTGGCTGAGCGTTTCTCCTGCCACGTATTTGACCGCGCGCCTGCTGCATGCAAAAACATTTTGCCGAAAAGCATACCCCCCCTATCTTTGCCGTCCCTAAAACGGCCCGTTCGTCTAAGGGCTAGGACACCACCCTTTCACGGTGGTGATACGGGTTCGAATCCCGTACGGGCTACAAAGCCTTGCAGCGAAGCTGCGAGGCTTTTTTATTGCGAAGACGCGAGCTAAGCTTGCTTAGCGGAGCGACTGAGCAGTAAAAAAGCCGTGCACCGCGGTAGCGGTGCGAGGGTTTTGGGTACATCAAATGCGAGGGGGATCACGCTAGTAATCCTACACCAGAGCACCGCGGTAGCGGTGCGAGGGCTTTGGGTACATCAAATGCGAGGGGGATCACGCTAGTAATCCTACACCAGAGCACCGCGGTAGCGGTGATTTTGGTCAGATTCGTTTTTTTGAAAAAAAGGGCCCGTAAATTTGCAGCCCGCCTAATCTAACAACTATGGAAAAAAATACACCGCACAGCAAGACCTCGTACAATGTAAACAGTGAAAGCAAATGCCCTTTTTCCGGAGGCGCTATTAAGAAAGGGGCCGGAAGCGGCACTTCGAACCGCGACTGGTGGCCACACCAGCTCAAACTGAATATTCTTCGTCAGCACACGGCTGCCTCCAACCCCATGGGAGCTTCTTTCAATTACGCCAAAGAATTTTTATCGCTCGATCTGCAGGCCGTCAAAAAAGATATTTTAAAAGTGATGACAGACTCGCAAGAGTGGTGGCCGGCCGACTACGGCCACTATGGCCCTTTCTTTATCAGGATGGCCTGGCACAGTGCAGGCACGTACCGGATCGGTGACGGACGAGGCGGAGCCGGGGCAGGCACACTGCGGTTTGCACCGCTCAACAGTTGGCCCGATAATGCCAACCTTGATAAAGCACGATTATTACTGTGGCCTGTCAAAAAGAAATATGGAAAAAAATTATCCTGGGCCGATCTGATGATACTGACCGGTAACTGTGCGCTGGAATCCATGGGATTCAAAACATTTGGATTTGCAGGCGGACGCGAAGATGTATGGGAACCCGAAGAGGACGTCTATTGGGGATCCGAAAAGGAATGGCTGGGCGATAAACGCTACACGGGCGACCGCGAATTAGAAAATCCATTGGCCGCCGTGCAAATGGGACTCATCTACGTGAATCCCGAAGGACCCAACGGCAATCCCGACCCCATTGCCTCGGCCCGCGACATTCGTGAGACGTTCGGAAGAATGGCCATGAACGATGAAGAGACCGTGGCATTGATAGCCGGCGGACACACGTTCGGAAAAACACACGGGGCCGCTGATCCATCCAAGTACGTAGGACCTGAGCCTGCTGCCGCCAGTATCGAAGAGCAAGCCACTGGCTGGAAAAATAATTTTGGCACAGGGCATGGCGTCAACACGATCACCAGTGGACTCGAAGGGGCTTGGACAACAACGCCGATACAATGGAGCAATAACTACTTTGAAAATCTGTTCGGCTTCGAGTGGGAATTGACCAAAAGCCCGGCAGGGGCCCATCAATGGAAACCCAAAGGGAATGCCGGAGCAGGTACAGTCCCCGATGCGCACGATGCCTCAAAACGTCATGCCCCTATGATGTTGACCACAGACCTGGCCTTGCGTTACGATCCCATCTACGGGCCGATATCCAAACGATTCTATGAACATCCCGATCAATTTGCCGATGCCTTTGCCAGGGCCTGGTTTAAATTAACCCACCGTGATATGGGGCCGCGCCTAAGATATTTAGGTGCTGAGGTACCACAAGAGGAGCTCATCTGGCAAGACCCGATTCCGGCAGTAGATCACGAGCTGATCAATGCCAATGATATTGCTGAGCTCAAAAAAGAATTAATCAATAGCGGACTAAGCATCGCAGCGTTGGTCTCAACAGCCTGGGCGTCGGCATCCACCTTTAGAGGATCAGACAAAAGGGGCGGCGCCAACGGAGCGCGCGTGCGACTGGCTCCCCAAAAATATTGGGAGGTAAATAATCCGGCGCAACTCAGCGAGGTGTTGACAACCTTGGAAACTATCCAACAAGCGTTCAACGCCAAACAAAAAGGCGATAAAAAAGTATCAGTGGCCGACCTGATTGTATTGGGGGGATGTGCAGCGATCGAAAAAGCAGCGCTGGCAGCCGGACATCATGTAACCGTGCCTTTTACACCCGGACGTACCGATGCCTCTGAGGCACAAACTGATGTTGCCTCCTTTGCAGTGCTGGAGCCCATGGCAGATGGGTTTAGAAACTACAAAAAGAAAGGACAGCAGGCCGCTTCAGAAGAGCTTCTCATCGATAAAGCGCAATTATTAACATTGACCGCCCCGGAAATGACTGTATTGGTCGGAGGCATGCGCGTACTGGGCGCTACCTATAACGGTTCGAACAGCGGAGTGCTAACCAACAGACCCCAACTGCTAACCAACGACTTTTTTGTCTCGTTGCTGGACATGAATACGACATGGAAAAAATCCAGTGAGGATGAAAATACATTCGAGGGAATGGACCGAATCACAGGGGCCAAGCAATGGACAGCCAGTCGTGTCGATCTGATCTTTGGTTCCAACTCGGAGTTACGTGCCCTGAGCGAAGTATATGCTTGCGAAGACGGTGAAAAGAAATTCGTTGATGATTTTGTTGCGGCTTGGAACAAGGTGATGAACCTCGACCGATTCGAGCTGGTGATCAAATAGCGCACTGACCCTTGTCATAGTGTGTAGAGCGTCCATCATGGTAAGCGCCTGGAGCACGGGTTATCTTCCGTGCTCAAACAATTCACATGGTCGTGCCCGAAGAACACTTACGGGGAGAGGAGTTGAGCACCCTGCTCTCCCAAAAAGGAAATACGTGTATCTCCATCATCTTGCCACTGGCCAAATACGGGCCGGAGAGGGAGCAGAATCAACGGATCATCGATAAGGCGATACAGAAAGCTGAACAACTATGGCAACAATCCTATCCTGGTCGTTCGCAGCAACCCTGGCTATCCAAGATACTGCAGTTAAAAGAAAAACTTGACCCCGTTCATCCGCCCCAAAGTGTTGGATTCTTTGTATCCGAACAGATCCAGCTGGTTTGCTCCTTTCCCTTTTTAACCAGAGAAAAAATTGTAATCGGAACCAGCTTCGAGATCAGAGACCTGGTAAAAAAACAGCAGGAAGATCAGCCCTACCTGTTGCTGACACTCACCTTTCAAAAAGCACAGCTTTACCAGGCACATGCGACCCACATAGCCCTCCTTAAGCAAACGGGCCTTGGTCGAATTTTTAAGGAAGCTTTTGAATACAGCCGCCCATCAAGAAGCACTTCGTATGCAGGGCAAGCCCACGTAAAAAGCTTTGAAAAAGAAAAACAAGAGGTGATCGATGAGAGGGCGATGCAGCATTTCAAAAAAGTAGATGAGATTGTCCGGCATTACATAACAGGCCAAACACCAGTTGTTGTCGTGGCCGACCGCAAACCGCTGGCACTCTATAAAAAAGTATCAACCCTGGAGGAGCATTTGCTGCTTTTCGAGGAGCAAGATCCTGCACACCTCAGCGAACACCAGCTAGGAATATGTAGCTGGCCCCGGGTAAAAAAATGGCTGGATTCACAATTGATGCGGCTTCTTGAACAATACGATGAGGCTGTAGGAGCCGGACGTACCCGAGAGGGATTACAAGCTTGCTGGCGCGCGGCGCAAGAGGGAAATTGTTTGTATTTGCTAGTAGATGAAAGCTACCAAGCCCCCGGCTTTCTGGCAAGCGACGAGTATTACCTGTTTAGAAAACCTCCGCTACAGGATCACCGGATCATTACTGATGCCGTAGATGACCTGATTGAACTGGTACTGGAAAAAAAGGGGCACGTATTACTGACAGAACCGGATAGCCTGCCACTGGGGAAAAAAACACTGCTCATTACGCGTTATTAAAAGCAATATAAATAATTGATTATCAAATTGCCAGACACTCAGTAGGGACAACCAAGCGACTCAAAGCAACTCTACAAGAAACAAGCAACACCATTTTTTAGTAAAGGGGGATAAACTACCTAAGTAAAATAAAAAATAAAGATTTAAGTATTTTTTACTATTTTTACGTGGTAAACGAAAAACCACTATGGAATTCACGAGGATCATTAAACAAATGATAAGCGGTCAGAAGTCCATTTCACAGAACAACCTGAGCAGGGCATCCCCGAAGGAGCAGCTACTCCTGGAAAACGAAGCAGCCCTGATTAATCTTACGTTGCGCCTGGCTAGGCTGGTCGGTTGGGAATATATCATCGCCGAAGACTGTCTTAATTACACACCCGGCATCATGGATTGGCTTTTTATAAATCAACCGGGGCAGGCCAGCCTCGATGAATTAAGCAGGAGCACCCAAGCCTGGCAGCAAGAAACACTCAAAAGAAAAATCAATCATGCGATCACCAGTGGCACTGGCTTTGAAGCGGAGATAAAAAAACAAGCAGCACAAGGAAAAGAGAGATGGGTAAGAGTATCTTGCCAGACTGTGCGAAGCAACGGCCAAATCACTAAACTGGTCGGTACGGTTCAAGACATCACCCTTCAGAAGAATAGAGAATTCAGCACGCTCCAACAACAACTGGTCGTACCCCATCAATTGCTACAACGTTCTCTCTGGGAGCACGAGAATGAATTAGGCAGGATCGCGGTAGAGGTGCATGAGAATATTGCACAGGTATTGATCGTAGCCAGAAACTACTTGCAGCTTGATCTCATCGAGTTGACACTGCCGGAAGGAAAACACGAGCGGGGAATTAAGATAGTAGAAAAAGCCATCCACCAACTAAAGGAGCTCTATGAACGAATTGATATCCCTCCCCTGCCCTTGCTGGGTTTAGAGGGAGCCCTCACTGAACTGATCGAGCGTTACAACCGACAAACACCAACACAGTTGGTGCTTACGACTTACGATGAAACGATCGAACAAACAGATGAGCTTACCAAACTTACGTTGATCCGATTGGCAAAGGAGCTGCTCAATAACATCAGAATACATGCGCAGGCAGCAGAGGCATGGATCAGTCTTGAGAAAACCGAAAAAGGTATTCTACTACATGTAAAGGATGACGGAATAGGCTTTTATCCCGATAAAGCGCAATGGAGAGGCGGACTTAGGCGAGCCGAGATCACCAGCAATATGTTGGGGGGTGAAATACGCGTGAACGCTTCGCCCGGAAAAGGATGCGACGTAATGGTGATCTTACCCTTATCATCCGGAAAAAGATATATCAACTGACTATAATCACTTTCAGAATGCTCGACATCATTTATACACTTCGCGACACATAGTTACTTTGATCTTGTTCTGGGTTTGTATTCTTACAGACCGAACATAAGCAAGCAGGGTTGGTTTTAATAGGTACGGCGATGCAGCGAAAGTTGCATCGCCACTTTTTTTGAGGCTCGACGCCTCAATTTTTTATCCCTTTAAAAAGTAATGAAAAAAGATAGTGTCGATAAATCAACCGGCCAGCACTTGCAGCTTTTTCTCGTTGACGATACGGATGACGCCATCCCCACCCACCTCAATGAGACGTTCAGATTTGAAATCACTGAGCGTCCTGATGAGCGATTCTTTGGCTGTGCCGGCGATGTTAGCTAGCACCTCGCGATTCATTTGTATACTATAGTTATCTTCCTGCGCTGGGGCATATTTATTTTTGACCAATAACAAGGCCTCTGCCACTTTTTGACGCAGTGAGTTGTATGCGATACCGACCAGGTGACTATTTTTATGCGTAAGCGTGCTGGCCAATATCAGATTGAACTTATTACTGAGTAGCACATTTTCCTTCAACAACTGTAAGAACTCCGCACGGGGCACCACGACCAACTCAGTACTGTCCATGGAGACCGCTGAATCTCTATAGTGTGTATTTTGTATTAACGCCGTATGTCCAATAAAATCGCCCTCCCCGCACAGGTCAATAACCAGATCCTTTCCATCGCTGCTCGATTTAAACAACCGAACCTTTCCCTGCTTAACATAATATAGAAACTTTGGCAGCTGCCCCTCGGTATAGATAGCCTGTTGTCGCCCATATTGGTGATGGCTTCTACCCTGCAAAAAAACTTCGAGCAACTGTTTCTCTGTTACCTGGTCTTGCAACGCCCCGTTACCATTTCTGGCAAGGTGCTGTCTGATCAGATCAGATTTCTGTAACCGACATTCAACTACATAGAGTAACTCCGTTTCTGTAAACGGAGCCGCTATACAATCATCAGCCCCGGCCGTCATTACCTTTCGAATCTCGGCTAATTGCGGAGCTGCCGTTACAAAAATGATCGGCGTACAGACAAACTGTGGCTGCTTTCTGATTACATGCAGCAAACTCAGCCCATCCAGATACGCTAATTCAATAGTTGAAATGATCAGCTCAGGCTGCTTATCCATAATCAGAAGAATGCCCGCCTTTCCATCCTCGGCCACAAATACCTCGTAGCCGGCAATACGCAGCAGATCGGGTATGTCAGGCATAGATGGAGCAGATGTTCCTACAAAGACCAGCTTTCTCATTATTGCAGTTTTCAATGTCAAACAAAAGAGGATGCAATAATAAGTATTTATACTTAGTATAAAAACTAAAACCCTTATTTTTGTTGACTAACTGACTAATTGGGCCAGACGCTTTTGATTGAGCACCCGGATAGTACCATCCGTCTCGAGTTCGATGAGCTTCTCCGATCGAAACTCGCCCAGCGTGCGTATAGAAGACTCCGTGGCGGTACCGGCGATACTGGCAAAAATGCTGCGGTTAAGGTTGATCTCAAAAGGTTCCTGCGAACCATTTCCGTATTTATCCATCAAATGAAGCAACGCTGCGGCTACCTTCTGGCGCAAGGTGTGATAGGCCATCCACAAAAGGCGTTGCTCCATCATCTTCGATCGTGTCACGACCAAGTCAATAAATCGTCTTGCGAAAACTGTGTTTTGAAAAACCAGCTGTTCAAAATCACCTCTGGGAATCACGGCCAACTCTACATAATCGATAGTCTCCACCGACTCCACGTAGTTGTGGTTCTTTAATATATCCGCATAGCCCAAAAAATCGCCAGGCCCATATAAATCAATGGCCAAATCTTTGCCATCGGGATGTGTATTAAAAGAGCGTGCCTTCCCATTAATCAAGTAAAACAGTTTGGTGGGACGATCCCCCCGCTTGTAGATCAGTTGTCGGCGGTTATAGCGGTCAATATTGCGATCACTGATAAGGTGCATCATCAGCTCCTTCTCGGTTTGTGTCGGCTGGGAGACCGGTACCACTGCATGACCATTGTTCTTCGACAGCCATTCTCTTTTTTTTGACCTCACCTCAATACAACTCAATAACTCGGTCCCGTCAAAGGGTTTTATGATAACATCGTCGGCACCCATACTCATAGCCCTGCGCAACTCAGTTTTGTCACAAGCCGCACAGAGCACGATAAAAAGGGTATTATAAAACCATGGGTAACTCTGTAGCAAATGCATGACCCCATACCCATCTAACCCCGACATGGCCAACTCTGTTATAATTACATCGGGGTGTTCGGCCTCAGCTAATTCCACACCGTTCTTTCCGTCTTGGGCCAACAACACCTGATAATGTGCCAGCGCTAAAATATCGGTCGTCATGGCCCTGATGGCCGGATCGTTAGCAATGAGTAATATCTTTCGCATATTGTTTTACAAATCACTTATACTTACAGCTCTCAATCAATGATTGACATCACTTGACCAATGATAGAGATAAAAAAAATAGGGAAGACCCTTTCGGACTCTCCCCTATTTGCGATTACATCGGCTAAATAGAATCTCTAGTGACCGCCTGACAACAGTAACCCGCTGGTGACGGTTCGGCCATTGCCTACTCTATACAATACCGGTGCTGCCGTTCTTGGCATCGTGTGATCGATGATCTTGGGAACGCCGGCAGCGACCTCTCCCTCAAAAATCACAGCGAGCAGTTGCCCGTTAATATCGTAGAGCTTAAGTGCCACTTTTTCTGTGACAGGCGTGGTAATCATAAAACGTACTACCTCTTTGTAAGGGTTGGGATAAACCTTTACGGTTGGGGCGAGTATTTTCTGTTTGACCAAAGCGATGGTACTGGTTGTTCTTGATGTCTCTTTGGGATCAACACCCTGGACAATGACTTTCCCCGGCAGCAAGGTGTCTGCCAATTGTTGGGTATAGGACCGCAAGCTGGGCTCTTCGCATTCACGAACCTCAATGATGGCTTCATCACTGTTGAAACAACCAGTGACAGCTGTGTAACTGTAGACCACCGTATGCGAACCCACTCCGGCAGCTATGGGACTAAACTGATCAGCTTGCACACCAGGGCCGCTCCACTCTCCACCCACTGGAGATCCCATCAACGTAACCAATCCTTGATTAATACAAATGGGGGCATAAGAACCGGCATCCACCACAGGTAAGGCGAGTACCTCGATAGTAGCTGTACTTGTAATAGAGCATCCGCCGGGAACCTGGTAGGTATATGTAAGCACATGCGTTCCAACACCAGCCTCCAGCGGGTCAAAACTACGACCGGATACGCCGGGACCACTCCATGTTCCCCCGGTGGGCGTACCACTCAAAAACACAGGAGAAGAATTCAGGCACACGGGCCCATAGCATCCCGCATTAACCACAGGCTTATTTTTTACAACAATCGACGTTGCAGCCGACGCAGTACAACCATTCTCATCGGTGTACGTGTAGGTGACAGAATAAACACCCGCCTCGGCAGGATCGAATGAACTACCACTTACACCCGCACCTGACCAACTACCCCCAGCAGGCGTACCACTCAGGCTTATCACCGCTCCGCCCGCACAAAGAGGACCATATGAACCCGTGCTCACTACTGGTAAGGCATTTACGGTAATAGCAGTAGCAGCCGACGCAGTACATCCATTTGCATCGGTGTACGTGTAGGTGACAGAATAAACACCCGCCTCGGCAGGATCGAATGAACTACCACTTACACCCGCACCTGACCAACTACCCCCCGCAGGCGTACCACTCAAGCTTATCACCGCTCCACCCGCACAAAGAGGACCATATGAACCCGTGCTCACTACTGGTAAGGCATTTACGGTAATAGCAGTAGCAGCCGACGCAGTACATCCATTCTCGTCGGTGTATGTGTAGGTGACAGAATAGACACCCGCCTCGGCAGGATCGAATGAACTACCACTTACACCCGCACCTGACCAACTACCCCCCGCAGGCGTACCACTCAAGCTTATCACCGCTCCACCCGCACAAAGAGGACCATATGAACCCGTGCTTACTACTGGTAAGGCGTTTACAGTAATAG
>JBIIDB010000031.1:0-14663 GCA_044238505.1 Chitinophagaceae bacterium
GGTGTTATTCCTGACCCGCTTTGTATCACTCAGCAGTATATTAGCCAGTATCAGTTTTCCTATTTTTATCCTGGTGGTCTTCAATGTCGAAAATCCGCTGTATCGTATTTTTGCCATCACCGTGGCCCTCTTGGTCTTACTGACCCATCAAAAAAACATTGGTCGCTTACTCAAGGGCAAGGAAGGAAAACTGCCCATCTTAAAGGGTCGTGATCGCCGTCGGGAGCAACGCAGTAAATAGCGATAATTTAATGCATTGATTTTCAGTGTTTCGCTGGATAAACCATCCTTCTTATTGTAGATTTTAACGTTATCCGCCGTCTTAAATAGGCGAAAATTCGTTAATTTTACAACCCTGCTAAAGTTTTGCCTATGTCACAACACTTGTTTGATAAATTGCAATTGGCCGACGAAAAAAACCTGCTGATCCAGGGCCTCCCTTCTTCCATCGAAAAACAGTTTAGCAAGCTCTCCTTTGCCAAGAATATGACCCCGCTACTCAAGAGCAGAAAAATAGATTTTGCATTAGTTTTTGCAGTTAATGAGAACCAACTCAATGGTATTCTGAGAGATGTGATGCCTTCTTTAAAGGAAAATTCTAAGTTCTGGGTGGCTTACCCCAAGAGCACCTCTAAGATAGTGACTGACCTTAACCGTGAAGCCAGTTGGAACCAGCTGACGGGCGGTGGGTACGAAAGTATCGAACGTGTAGAACTGGACCATGTTTGGAGCGCACTGCGCTTTACCCGTTGTGAAGTAGCGGTGGCTAGCGAATAATAACGCTGCCGGCCTGTTTTCCCAACGCCATCTCCATTTGCTTTAAATGTTCGTGTGTTTGCAACAGTACGCTGAATTCTTCGGCGCTATGCTGTTTCTCCATGTCTTGCTGATTTTCGAGCAGCATGCGCTTGATTTTTCGAAGCTTCAGATAATGAATAGCCGACAAGATAGCTTCGGGCGACCGATCCTCTTCGGCTTTTAAAAATTGTTGCAGGTTGCTTTCTTGTCCAGCGGATAGGGTAGAAATAAATTGGTCATAGTCTTGCTCGAACAACCTTGCCTGGTAGCCCGTTTGCTGGCTGTACTCTGTTTTCCAACGACTGCTCTCTTCATGCGGAAATTGGATCAGCGAAACCGCCAGTGTGCTGAGTTGTTGATCGGGGTGCTGAACGAAATACTGCGGACCCTTGGGAGCTTCTCCCTGCGAACGAAGGGCCCGGTAGGCTGCAAACAGCTTTTGAACTTCTTGACTTTCTATCAGACTCTCATCGGCGATCTCCTCTAAAATATAGTCGCTGACTTTTTGTGATGCATTCCAGGGGCGGTGTCCATATTCGAGTAATATGCGGGCCACCTCTTTTTCTTGCAACTCGTCTCGAAACAGCAGTAAGAAGGTGGCATCGTCAAATCCGCTGGCTGCCGATTTTTGCGCATTCTCTTCGATGACTACCGAGGAGAGGGGGGCTGCCTTGCGCTCCTGGGCCTGTATGCGATCGCGGATATATTTATTGACGAGAGTATGAAGACCGGCCTCATCAATTTTTAGTACAGCCGCGCATTGTTTGATATAATCCTGTTGTTTGGTAAAGTCCTCGGCCTTATTGATGCGCGAAATAGTCTCTGCCATCCGGTTAACCACCGCTGCTTTTTGAGCAGCATCGTTGCCGGCGTCGCGAAGGGCCACCTCCAGCTGAAAAAGAATCACATCTTTTTTGTGCTGCTGTACAAAGGCGCGAAATGCGGGGGCACCCACCTTGTTCACATAGCTGTCGGGATCATCGCCGTCGGGGATCAGCACCAGTTGTACCTGTAATCCCTCTTCGAGGGCCAGATCGAGTCCTCGCAGCGCCGCTTTGATACCGGCCGCATCTCCGTCATAGATGATCGTAAGGTTATTCGTGTATTTTTTTACCAGCCGAAGTTGATCGGGGGTCAGGGCCGTACCTCCTGACGCTACCACATTTTCGATCCCTGCCTGGTGAAGTGATAGCACATCCGTATAACCTTCTACGAGTAGACATTCATTGGCCTTATCGATCGCTTGCCGTGCAAAATAAGAGCCGTAGAGTATCTTGCTCTTTATGTAAATCTCGTTCTCGGGCGTATTGATATACTTGGGAGCCGAATCGTTTTTTTTGAGTATTCTGGCGCCGAAGCCGAGCACCTTTCCGCTGTGATTGTGGATAGGAAAAATAATTCTTCCGCGATAATTATCACTTAACTGATCATAGCGGTTAGCAACCAGACCCGCTTTGATCATCAGTTCGGGATTGAACTGCGCCGCTAACGCCGCTTTAGTAAAAGCATCTTTTTGCTCGGGGCTGTAGCCCAGTTGAAATTTCTTTATGATGGCATCGGTAAACTCTCTTTCTCTACAATAAGCCACTCCTATATCTTGACCTTCTTCCGTTTCGAGTAGTTGCGTGGAAAAAAATTGCTGCGCAAACTGGTTGAGAGCATAAAGGCTGTCTGCTGTTTGAAGTTGTTGGCGCTGTTCATCGTTGATAAAGGTCTCCTCAATTTCTATGCCATAGCGCTGTGCCAGCCATTTGAGCGCTTCGGGATAGCTGTACTTTTCGTGCTCCATCACAAAGCTGATGGTGTTACCGCTTTTGCCACAGCCGAAGCATTTATAGATCTCTTTACTGGGTGAGACGGTAAACGAAGGAGTTTTCTCGTTGTGAAAGGGACAAAGTCCAAGCAGGTTGGTACCTCGTTTCTTTAGCTTGACAAAACTTCCGACGACATCCGTAATGTCGGTTCTTGCCAGTATGTTTTGTATGGTAGCAGGTGAGATCAAGGGAGGGCAAGTTACTTAAATAAACCCCATTGTTATATACGTAGTCCTAATCGTCGTAGCGGATACAATCTCGCAGATCTTTTTCGCTATAACCAAGGCCATATTGGGCCAACACCTCCTGGGGGACTCCATCCCACCGATTAGGTTGGTTCCCTTGATAGTCCAAGTCTTTGATGCCCACCGATGAGGTGTAAAAGCCCGTGGCTGTAAGATCGCGCAGCAGCGAAAAGAACTGTACGCCCTGCTGTACTTTTTTAGTTGACTTTTGAGGGTAGGCGATCTGGTCGATCAGGGCCAGCTGCTGTTCCGGACTGCACGACGTGAAAGGATGACCGTAGGAACGGATACTATACAGCTCGAGCCACCGAAGCCCGCCTCGTAAAGGTACTTGGTGTTGAGGCATGTCTTTTACAATAAACTCCAGGAAGGCCGGCACTCCTGCCTCGCTGGCACTACCACTTATGTCGTCTTTAGGTATGATGATGTCGACCAAAACAGTTAGCGTGGCCATTTCTTCGGTTGTAAAAAAGTTTTTCTGTTCTATTAATTTTTGTTCCATCAGCACCTCGTCAGGATTTCTGTCGAGGGAGAACGAAGTGGCTTCTTTTTTTGGCTCCTTGTTATCGGGCGTACAAGATCCGATGGCCAGCGGGGTGGCCAAGGCGCCGGTCGCCAGTAGCTTGAGCGATTTTCTTCTATCCATCAGAGTTGATTTTTTTTGAGTTGATCGACAATATATTCCGAAGCACGCATCGAAAGGGCTAAAATGGTCCATGTGATGTTCTTATCGGCTTGTGAAACGAACTGCCCACCATCCACACAAAACAAATTTTTACAATCGTGTGCCTGACTCCATTTGTTGAGTGCCGATCGACGAGGGTCATTTCCCATCCGCACGGTGCCGGCTTCGTGGATGATTTCTCCGGGTTTACTCAATCCCCAATTAGTAGACGCGTCGTCATCACCTCCCCAGGTTACAATAGCACCCATGTTATGCATGATCTCTTTAAAAGTCTCTTTCATGTGGCGCGCCTGCCTGATCTCATGCTCACTCCATTTTACATTGAACTTTAGTACAGGAATTCCGTATTGATCGACTTTCCCCGGATCGATAGCGCAGTAATTGCTCTCGAGGGGTATCGCTTCGCCTCGTCCGGCCATGCCGACCCCACATCCATAGAAGTAGCGGTAATCTTCTTTGAGTGAGGCTCCGTATCCTCCGGCCTCTTTCTTTTTTCCTTTGACCAGGTATTTTCCATTAAGGTGTTCGATCCCCCAGTTAAAACCATAGGAGGGTTGACTCATGCCGCCCCAATATTCAATATGATATCCTCTGGGAAAATCGAGTTTCTTATTATCAAGCCACCAGGGTGAATAGATGTGGGCACCGCCTACACCATCTTCATTATATCGTTTTCTGCCAAACAAAGACGGCAGAATACCGCCCATGGCCGCACCTGTGGAATCATGTAGATATTTGCCCACCACATTGCTGTTGTTGGCCAGACCGTTGGGATGTCGGGTAGAAACAGAATTGAGTAGGAGTCTTGCGCTCTCGCAGGCGCTGGCGGCTAAGATGACCACACGTCCTTCCACTTGATACTCCTGCAGGTCGATTTTATTGACATAGGAAACACCCGTGGCCAATCCCTCCTGGTTCGTCTGTACCTCGCGCACCATGGCATTGGTGATCAGATCTACATTTCCGGTTTGCAGGGCGGGATAGATCAGCACATTGGTAGATGAAAAATCGGCTTTCGCCATACTGCAATTACGGTTACATTGTCCGCAGTAAAAGCATACGCCTCTTCCGGCGTCATTGGGGATCGATTTGGTTAAAATAGAAAGCCTGGAGGGGATTACTTTCACACCGCTTTGTACAGCGCTTTTCCGGATCATCAGTTCATGAAGTCGGGGTTTAGGCGGAGGTAAGAAATAACCATCCGGGTCATTATCCAGTCCTTCGTTAGTGCCAAAGATCCCTATGAGCTGATCGATCTTATCGTAGTAGGGTTTGATGTCTTCGTAGCCGATGGGCCAGTCGTCTCCGAGGCCATCGATACTCTTTCGTTTAAAATCTTTGGGGCCAAAACGAAGCGAAATACGACCCCAGTGATTGGTGCGTCCTCCGAGCATACGAGCTCGCCACCACATAAAGTCGGTATTCGATTCGGTAGAAAAAGGTTCTCCTTCTATTTTCCATCCGCCATAGCAGGCGTCAAAATCGCCAAAGGGTCGATGCGATGTGCTGGCACCTCTGCGCGGAGAGTCCCAAGGGTTCTTGAGTTGGGTGATATTTTTTTGCGGGTCGTAATGATGTCCGGCTTCGAGCAGACAGATCTTTAATCCTGCCTTAGCCAGTACATAAGCCGCCATTCCTCCTCCGGCTCCCGATCCGACTATAACAGCATCATAACGCTTGGCTTTTTTCTTAATTTGCAATTCTCCCATAGGTACGATTGTAAGTAACAACAATATAAAATAAAATACTGTTACACCCATGCGTTTTTTATCCTTCACATGCAGTACGCTGCTGTTGATCGCCACTTTGTTAAGCACACCTGTTGGGGGGCAACCCTTTGTGCAACAGGAGTGGCCTGTTTACAGACAACAGGATCTGGGCCTCTCTTATTCTGTAACAGGAACCACCTTTAAAGTATGGGCCCCGATGGCCGGTGCGGCCCGTCTGTTACTTTACAAAGAGCCGGTGGGCGGAGAAGCCCGCGTTTTTGATATGCAGCCCGGTGAACAGGGAACTTGGCAGGTTTCCGTAGCCGAAAACTGTGAGGGACTTTTTTATACCTATCAAGTGTATAACAGAACTAAGCTCGGTTATACTTGGTCAAAAGAGGTGTCAGACCCCTACGCAATTGCAACCGGTGTAAACGGTATTCGGGCCGCTGTTGTAGACCTTACCAAGACCGATCCGCCAGGTTGGGACCGGACCCGTCTGCCCATAGGGGATAGTAAGGCTCCTGTTATAATTTATGAAATGCATATCCGAGACGTCAGTATGGATGTCAGTTCGGGTATTGCGCAGAAGGGAAAGTATATGGGCCTGACTGAAACGGGTACCACCAACAAATTCGGAGCCTCTACCGGGCTGGATCATCTGGCTTCGCTGGGTGTAACCCATGTGCATGTACTGCCTTTTTTTGACTTCAGATCAAGCGATGAGTCTTCTTCGTTTCCGCCCTACAATTGGGGCTATGATCCATTGCACTACAATACGCCGGAAGGTACTTACGCCTCTACAGTCAGTGATCCTGCAGTTCGTATCCGCGAGTTAAAAAAAATGATTTTGGCTTTTCACCAACGTGGGTTGAAAGTAGTCATGGATGTTGTCTACAACCATACCGGCCTAACGGAGGATTCGCATTTTGAGCAATTGGTGCCCGGCTATTATTTCAGACGCAAAGCCGATGGAACGTTCTCGAATGCCTCGGCCTGCGGAAACGAAACAGCCAGCGAACAACCAATGTTCAGAAAGTTCATGCTCGAGTCGTTGCTCTTTTGGATGAACGAATATCATATTGATGGATTCAGGTTCGATCTGATGGGTATACATGATCTGACCACCATGAACGAAATTGCCCGCACGCTGCGCAGCCGCCGACCCGACTTGTTGTTATACGGAGAAGGGTGGACGGCGGGGTCTTCCCCATTGCCTGATTCCTTGCGGGCTCTCAAAAATCAAGTCAGTCGGCTCGATCAAATCGCCGTGTTTGGCGATGAATTCAGAGACGGGATCAAAGGATCTGTTTTCGATTATCACCAACCGGGCTTCGTAAGTGGAGCGTTCGGCAATCTAGCTTCTGTACAGTTCGGTATCGTTGGAGCTGTTTCTCATCCCCAGATCGATTACACCAAGGTCAATTACAGCAAAGCCGCCTATGCCACTACACCACGACAAATGATCGCGTATGCCGATTGCCACGATAATCATACCCTTTGGGACAGGCTTTCGTTATCGGCTGCCGCTTACAGCGAGGCGGAGCGAAAGAGTATGCATCGATTAGCACTGGCCCTGGTGCTCACTTCACAAGGAATTCCTTTTTTACAGGCCGGTTCGGAGTTTTTGCGCTCAAAAAAAGAAAATGAGAATTCGTACAATGCCCCGGACAGCATCAATGCCATCGATTGGGAGTTGAAGTCTATTCATCAAGATAACGTACGGATGGTGCAGGCACTGATCGACATGAGAAAACAGCATCCGGCCTTTCAGCTTGAGGATCCTGCTGCGCGACTGCGCTTTCTGGATTCGCTGCCTGTTGAAAGCATCGGCTTTGTGATCGATACAAAGGGGCTGGGAGATAGCTGGAAAAAAGTAATGGTACTTTTGAATGCAAGCCCTGAGCGTCGTACCATCAATTTGAATTCGCCACTCACAAAAGGAGCCTGGAGTTTTTTTCTTCGCAACAGCGACCCGGTTGATCAGGTAACCCAGCAGCAAGGAGATTCCATCACCTTGGGGGCACTTAGTTGTACAATCTTATATCAATAGCTACTACTAACGAGTCGGAGGTCTGCCCGTTCCGGGCCGAAAGGGGCGATATTGAGCATTTGATGTTCTGTTGCTTGGTGAAGGCATTCGGGTGGCGGGTGATTCAGTGGCTTCTTTTACGACCAATACTTTTTTCCCGATGCCCAAATTATTGAGTGTAGCGATCGCTTCGCGAGCTTCAGTTGAAACCGGCATCTCCACAAAGGCAAACCCTCTGCTTTTGCCGGTTTGCCTGTCCATGGCTACTTTTACCGATTCCACTTTGCCGAATTTCTCAAAGAATTCCTCAAGTTCAGCATCGTCCATGTCTAGGGGCAATCCGGCTACAAATATTTTCATGTGTTCAAGCGATTGGTTCGAAATACAAAATTAAATGATCAAATGCTCATTTAGGTGTTAAAAATCGGGCCGGTTCTGTCCACAGGCAATGACCAGCATCAGGGCTTGTCTGACTTTAGACGTTGATGACTAACTTTACCATCAAATTAAATCACGTTATGAACGAAGTTGTAATTGTTGCCGCCGTGCGCACCCCAATGGGTAGTTTCGGCGGAGCACTGAAAAGTTTATCGGCTACGCAGCTGGGAGCCCTGGCCATTAAAGGGGCGCTCGAAAAGTCTGGTCTGGACGCTGGTCATGTGTCTGATGTGTTTATGGGCTCTGTTTTGCAAGCCAATTTGGGCCAAGCACCGGCTCGACAGGCCGCTAAGTTTGCAGGACTTCCCGATACGGTCAATTGTACCACGGTCAATAAGGTATGCGCCAGCGGGATGAAAGCCGTCTCAATGGCAGCGCAACATATCCTGCTGGGGGAT
This sequence comes from Chitinophagaceae bacterium, assembly GCA_044238505.1. Taxonomy (GTDB): domain Bacteria; phylum Bacteroidota; class Bacteroidia; order Chitinophagales; family Chitinophagaceae; genus JJ008. Next base: position 8,120 of record JBIIDB010000031.1, read on the forward strand.
GCGTCTGTGGTGGTTGCCGGAGGGATGGAAAGTATGAGCAATACTCCTTTTTACACCGATACCATGCGCTGGGGTAATAAGTATGGCCATGTGCAACTCATAGACGGGTTGGCTAAGGATGGTCTTACCGATGTCTATGATGGGAAGGCCATGGGTTTTGCCGCCGAACATTGTGCATCGAGTTGTGGCATTACACGCGAAGAACAAGATGCGTTTGCCATTGAGAGTTATAAGCGCGCTCAGCAAGCCTGGGAGCAAGGATTTTTTGATCAAGAGGTAATACCTGTTGCCATAAAACAACGAAAGGGAGATCCGGTGATGGTAGCCAAGGACGAGGAGCCGTTTGCCGTGAAATTCGATAAGATCCCTTCGTTGCCCTCTGCCTTTATAAAAGAGGGAACCGTAACGGCGGCCAATGCCTCTACAATGAATGACGGTGCTGCGGCCCTGGTATTGATGTCTGCCGAAAAGGCGCGTGAACTGGGCTGTAAGCCGCTGGCTGCCATAAGAGGCTATGCCGATGCAGAGCAAGCCCCCGAATGGTTTACAACAGCTCCGTCGCTGGCTTTACCTAAGGCCATTGCCAAAGCAGGATTACAGCCATCGGATATTGCCTTTTGGGAGTTGAATGAAGCATTCTCTGTAGTTGGCATTGAAAACACCCGACGCTTACAACTCGATCCCGCCAAAGTCAATGTACAGGGTGGGGCCGTGTCGCTGGGACACCCGCTGGGATGCAGCGGGGCTCGTATCATCGTTACGCTTTTGCATATTCTTCGTTCTCGCGGTGCGCGGTATGGGGCAGCCGGTATTTGCAACGGCGGTGGCGGAGCCAGTGCGATCGTTATTGAATCACTCGCGTAATGGCCAGGACAGTCCTTATTACGAATATCAAGGGGCTGGTCGGACTTCACCCGACCGATGATGTGTTGCGCGGACAACAGCTGGCGAACCTGCCTGTGCTGCAAAAGGCCTACCTTGTTGTGGAGGATCACCAAATTGCCCAAGTGGGATCAATGGAGTCTCTCGATACTGCTCGCTACAAAGGGTCACATCAAATTGACGCAACCGATAAGTTTGTGCTACCGGGTTGGTGCGACAGTCATACCCACCTGGTTTTTGCTGCCAGCCGGGAAGAGGAATTTGTAGATAAAATCAAAGGACGCTCGTATCAAGAAATCGCTGCAAAGGGTGGAGGCATTTTAAACTCTGCCCGCAAAGTAGCGGAGTCCAGCGAAGAGCTGCTGTTTAACACTGCGTATAATCGAATACAACAGATCAGCAAGTTGGGTACAACCAGCGTAGAGATCAAAAGCGGGTACGGGTTGAGTGTAGAGGCGGAATTAAAAATGCTACGGGTTATTAAAAAACTCAAAGAGCGGTCTTCGCTGCAAATCAAATCCACTTTTTTGGGCGCGCATACCTATCCAATAGCCTACAAAGAAGATCATGCAGCCTATATTAACATGATCATCGACGAAATGCTTCCGGTGATCGCCTCCGAAAAGTTGGCCGACTTTATAGATGTATTTTGCGAGGAGGGTTTCTTTTCGCCTGAGGAAACCGAGCAGATCTGTCTTGCCGGAAAATCATATGGACTACCCGCCAAGATTCACGGCAATCAGTTGCATTTATCGAAAGGGGTACAAACGGCAGTTAAACTAAAGGCCGTAAGTGTCGATCACTTAGAAACAATGGATGCGGCTTCTATTGCTTGCTTGGCTCAGTCTGATACCATCGGCACCTTACTGCCTAACGCTGCTTTTTTCTTACGGATGCCCGATCCGCCTGCCCGCGCATTGATCGATGCAGGAGCCGCCATTGCGCTGGCCACGGATTATAATCCGGGTTCTGCGCCCTCCGGCAATATGAATTTTGTGCTGTCGCAAGCTTGTATTCGAATGCGCATGCTTCCCGAAGAGGCTATCAACGCGGCCACCATTAACGGAGCCTGCGCCATGCAACTGCAAGAACGGTGTGGCAGTATTCGCCCGGGCAAAAGGGCCGACCTGATCATCACCCGACCTGTTTCCTCGCTGGCGTACCTGCCCTATGCTTTTGGAGATGCGTGTGTGGAACAAGTGCTGGTCGGCGGAATCCCAATGCTGTAATTTTGTCAAATCAATCTTACCTATGAAACGAATCATTGAGTGCGTTCCGAACTTCAGCGAGGGGATCGATCTTTCAATCATCAAGCAGATTACTGATGTGATGGAAGCCGTAGAGGGGGCTCGTTTACTGAACGTCGATCCGGGTAAAGCGACCAACCGTACCGTAGTTACCATTGTCGGAGAGCCCGAGGCTGTTTGCGAGGCCGCTTTTCAAGCCATCAAAAAGGCGGGTGAGCTTATTGATATGCGTTCACACAAGGGCGCCCATCCGCGCATGGGTGCCACCGATGTATGTCCGCTGATCCCTATTGCCGGTATTTCGCTTGAGGAAACCGCACAATACGCCAGAAAGCTGGCGGAGCGTGTGGGTAGCGAACTCGACTTACCTGTATATTGCTACGAAGCTGCACAACCCGACAAGTCGAGGTCGAATCTCTCGGTGATACGAGCGGGAGAATATGAGGGATTCTTTAAAAAGATCAAGGAACCTCAATGGAAGCCCGATTTTGGGCCTTCTGTCTTCGATGCCAAAAGGGGAGCGACCGTTATCGGCGCCAGGGATTTTTTAGTAGCCTATAATATCAACCTCAACACCACCTCTACCCGAAGAGCCAATGCGGTAGCCTTTGATATTCGGGAAGCCGGGCGTAACAAGGTAGAGAACGGTAAAACCATCAACATACCCGGCTCGCTCAAGGCGGTCAAAGCGATCGGCTGGTATATCGAAGAATATGGTATTGCCCAGATCTCAATTAACCTGACTGATATTCGAACCACACCTGTGCACGTGGCCTTCGATGAGGCTTGTAAAAAGGCGACAGAACGTGGCCTGCGGGTAACCGGCAGTGAGCTGGTCGGGCTGGTTCCGCTAAAGGCCCTGACCGATGCAGGACGATATTTTCTGGAAAAGCAACAAAGGTCCACGGGTGTCTCCGAAAAAGAGCTCATTAAAATTGCCGTGCGTTCCTTAGGCCTGGACGAGCTGGCTCCCTTTGATCCGGAGAAAAGAGTTATTGAATATTTATTAAGAGATAAGAATGATAAAAAATTAGTTTACAACTCGTTACTTGAATTTGCGAATGAAACGGCAAGCGAATCTCCTGCCCCCGGCGGAGGATCGGTTGCGGCTTATCTCGGTGCCTTGGGGGCTTCGCTGGGAACCATGGTTGCAAATTTGTCCTCTCATAAAAAGGGTTGGGATGATCGCTGGAAAGAGTTCAGTGATTGGGCAGACCAGGGGCAGCGATTAAAGGACGAACTCCTGGCGTTGGTAGATGCCGATACGGCTTCTTTTAATGGCATCATGCAGGCCATGGCACTCCCAAAGGCTACAGAAGAAGATAAACAAGTTCGAAAAGCGGCCATTCAGCAAGCTACCCGTATTGCCATGGAGGTGCCCTTTCGAGTTATGGAGTGCTCTTTGCAGAGTATGGAATTACTATTAGCTATGGCACAACAAGGCAATCCTAATTCGGTAAGTGATGCAGGGGTGGGGGCTCTTTGCGCGCGCAGTGCTGTATGGGGAGCGGGCTTAAATGTCAAGATCAATGCCACAGGTTATGAGGATGCTGTCTATGTTTCGGAGCTTTTGCAACAAGTAAAAAGAATGGAGGAGAAAGCCAGCGAAACAGAAGCAGCCATCCTAAAAGTGGTTGCCGGTAAGATTGGATAATTGTAAAGCGGTGGGTCAACAATAAGCGTTGCTTTTAAGTAGGTGAGGTGCCCCCTACGCTTTTTTTGATGATCTCTTATCTCAAGTATTCATGAGTTTTTCAAAAAGCTCCTCATACTCCTTGGTGAGTGTATCTATCTGTTGTGACGTGTGTGTAAAAGCGCTCTCTGTCTTAAGAAACAGTTCTTTGCTGGCATAAATGCCCGGATCGCCGAGTTGCACTTCGAGCTCCTGTTTTTTTACCTGCCATTCGGCAAGGGAGCGCTCTACTTGTTCAAATCGTTTTTGTAAGCGTTGCTGCTCTTTTTTCTTTTCCTTATCGACGGCGCCGTTCGGCCCATTGTTTTTTGTACCAGTAGTATCGCCTGCTTTGGGGGGTAAAGGGGGTACAGCAGCAGCCGGGGGCACTGGCGAAGTCGATGGCCCCGAGGCAACAACAGTCGAGGCAGTTGCTGCTTTTTGGCGGGCCATTCGCTCTTTCCAGGCTACCCACTCTTCATACCCCCCTTTGAACTCTTTTATTTCCTGGTCTACGATCTCCCAGATTTTATTGGCAGTTTTAGCGATAAAGTGTCTGTCGTGGCTGACCAGCATGAGTGTACCCTGGTAGTTATTCAGTGCCTCGATGAGTAGTTCACAGCTATGCAGGTCGAGGTGGTTTGTAGGCTCATCCAGTAACAGAAAATTGGCTTTGCTTACGATTACTTTAGCCAGGGCTACCCGGGCTTTTTCTCCTCCACTCAGTACACTGATCTTTTTATCGGCATCATCTCCGCTAAACAAGAAACATCCCAGCAGACCTCGCAGCTCCAGATCGTTAAGCTGGCTGCCGCATTCTTTCATCTCGTCTAAAATGGTGTGATCGAGCCGCAACGATTCGAGCTGGTGTTGGGCATAAAAACTTTCCGAAACATTATGCCCCCATTTTCTTTCTCCGCTGTCGAAAGGCTCTGTTCCTGCAATGATCCGTAACAGGGTTGACTTTCCTTTTCCGTTGGCGCCGATCAGCGCGATCTTATCGCCCCGCTCGATCTCGGCTACCCCGTTTTTAAGAATTCTGTTTTTCCCAAAAGATTTCTGTATGCCTTTTAATTCTACTAATACTTTTCCGGGCGTCTTATCGACTCTGAAATTGATCTTGATGTTGGGGCGTATCAATTCGGCCGCATCGATCCGTTCGAGTTTATCGAGTTTTTTAATGATACTCTGCGCCATAGCTGCTTTGCTGGCTTTGGCGCGAAAACGCTCTACGATCCGTTCTTGTTGTCGGATGTAGTCTTGCTGGTTTTCGAATGCCTTTTGCTGCAGTTCCATCCTCACCGCCTTTTCCTTTTCATAGAAATCGTAGTTGCCGCTGTAGCTATGCAATTCTTGCTGGTACAGCTCTACGATCTTATTGACCATTCGGTTCAGGAAATACTTATCGTGGCTGACCATCACTACCGAGCCTTTATAGTGCAATAAATATTTTTCGAGCCATTCGATAGAGGGTAGGTCCAGGTGGTTGGTCGGTTCATCCAGCAAAAGCAGATCAGGTTGCTGTAAAATCATTTTCGCGAGCAATACCCGCATTCTCCAACCTCCGCTGAATTCTTTATAAGGTCGCTGCAGATCCTCATTGCTGAAACCGAGCCCCTGAAGGACTTCCTCGGTACGATGATGGATACTGTAGCCATCAAGAGCATCCATCTCTTGCAAACAATCACTGTATTGGTGAAGGATCTTTTCGTCTCCGGTCTTTTCGAGCTCAATGCCCAGGGTTTCGATCAGCTTCTCGAGCTCGAGCACGCGGGCAAAGGCCCCCAGTGCCACCGATAAGATCGATTCATTCGTATCGAAGCTCAGCAGGTCTTGGTGCAGATAGCCAATGGTGGTTCCCCGACTTCTTTCTACCGATCCCTTGCTGGGTTGGTATTCACCTACCAGCAACTTGAGCAGCGTTGACTTTCCCGTCCCATTGTAACCGATCAATCCAATGCGTTCCCCCGGCTGAATATGCCAGGTGGCATCTTGCAAGATGGTCCTTGCCCCAAACTCAAAACAAATATTTTGTAGTCCTGCCAACATAACGGCCGCAAAGGTACGCAGACCAGTCGGAGCGGTACAACCATTTTTAAGATATTTTGTTTTAGGGGCATGATGGCAAAGAGTTTATGGGTGATTCTTTCCTTGTGCTGGATGATGCAAGGCACTGCACAAAGTCGTTTTACGCTCAACGGGTATGTAAAAGACTCGCTTACCGGAGAGGTGGTCTCCGGAGCTTCTATCAAGATCAATGGTCAGCCCCGCGGAATACTCAGCAACCAATTCGGCTTTTATTCCCTTACGCTGGAGCCCGGTACACATCTGCTAAGCTTCTCGCATGTCTCTTACCAGGTAAAATCGATCTCTGTTTCACTGCTTGCAAATCAAACCCAGAACATAGAACTGGTACCACGATCGGCCTCCATTCAGGAAGTGGTGGTCTTTAGTAAAAAAAGAGACGGGAATATTACCGCCGCCCAACTCGGTAAGATTGATCTGTCGGTAGGGCAGATCAAGTCTCTGCCCGTGTTGATGGGAGAGGTAGACATATTAAAGACCATTCAACTGTTACCCGGTGTACGCAACGCAGGGGAGGGGAATGCGGGTTTCTATGTACGGGGAGGGGGTCCTGATCAAAATTTGATTCTACTGGATGATGCTGTCGTCTATAACACCGGCCATTTGTTTGGATTCTTTTCCATCTTTAATGGAGATGCCATTCGTAACCTCAGCCTTA
>JBIIDB010000162.1:0-4168 GCA_044238505.1 Chitinophagaceae bacterium
TTTCAACAATTGCAATATTGCATAGCGGATGGGTTTGGACGCAAACGTCCTTCGATGAAAGCGTCGGGCTTCTTACTGGGGCTGGCCTGGCGGCTGGAGGCCATAAGATCTTGGCTGACCGGAAAGCGTCCCCTGCTGACCCGCGAAAGCGCCAGAGTAGCCATGAGTGCCACCCGCTTTGACAACCGTAAACTACTCCACGATTTTCCGGCGTTCACGTACACGCCGCTGGAACAGACCATTCATGAAGCTTGTAAAAAATACAGCAAGCAGGCACTAGCGGCCACTAATGCTCGCTGAAGAAAGGCATGCTTAGCCAAGTATACCCTTTACCTTTTCCCACAGTGCGGGGATTCGTTTTACCCAGACCAATTCTCTTCTCTTTTCGTTGAAGTCAATGGCGGGAGTACCCCAATAGGTCTTCTTTCCCTCGATCGAGCTGACAACGCCGCTTTGTCCAAAAACGACTGCGCCTTTTCCAATGGTCAATGTTTTGTTGACTCCCACCTGACCCCATAAAATAACTTCGTCCTCGACTGTAACGGCACCGGCCAACCCTACTTGTGCTGCAATCAGGCAATTTTTTCCAATCACACAATCGTGACCAATGTGTACCTGATTATCGATTTTGGTACCCGCCCCGATGATCGTATCGGCCGTAACACCTCTGTCGATGGTGCAGCCTGCTCCGATCTCTACGCTGTCTCCTATGTGCACACGTCCGCAGCTTTTCATTTTTCGATACTGGTGAGTAAGATGTGCTTTCCGATTGTAATAAAACGCATCACTGCCAATAACAGTTCCGGCCTGAACGATCACGTTATCGCCAAGATGGCAGTGATCTAAAATCGTTACCTGTGGATGAATGATGCAATTCTTTCCGATGGTAACCTGATGACCGATATAGGAACCGGGCATGATCACCGTACCCTCTCCCCACTGAGCCGTCTTACTGATGGGATCGAGTGAAGGGGTAAAGGGCCGATACTTGTCGACCAATGTAAGGTACGCCGCGAAAGGATCGGCCACCACCAGTAACGATTTACCAGCGGGCACAGGTACTTCCTTGTCTATGATGATACAACTAGCGGCCGAACGAAGACAGGTATCGTAATATTTAGGATGATCCACAAAGACAAGATCTCCTGCTTGTACTTTATGAATTTCATTGATGCCCGTTGCAAATGCATTGGCATCTCCAATAAGTGTGGCCTTCAGCATTACGGCTAATTCAGCAAGCGCAACAGGTTTTTCAAATTGCATCAGCTATGATTTTTACAAAGGTAGCAAGCAGCGAGGAGCTGGAATTTATTTGCGTTTATCCACAGCATATTTTAAAATGTTGATAAAATCAAAAGAAAAAAATTTTTTTGATATATGAAATAAATACTAATATTGTGTAGGGAAATTTATTTCCCTGTACTTACTAACCCATCCATATAGGATCCCTCCGTTTTCGGAGGGATTTTTTCATTTAGCGCTTATCCCTACTGCGAATCTCCTTTTAAAATACCTTTACCTAAAGTCTCCCGCCATGATCAAATCAATGACCGGTTTTGGAAGAGCCGAAGTACGTGCCGGCGATAAATTGCTGGCGATCGATCTCAAATCACTCAATGGAAAACAGTTCGACCTGCAATTAAAACTACCCGCGCTGCTGAAACCCTATGAGTTTGACATTCGCCGCTGGCTGGCTTCGACTCTTGAGCGAGGAACGGTGGATTGTACCATCAGCTTAAAAGAAACCGGCAGGTCACAACCGATTTCGATCAATACACAACTGGCCAAATCGTACTACCAGCCGTTGGCGGCTCTGGCAGCCGAGCTGCAACTAGATACCACACAATTACTGTCGGCCCTGCTGAAATTACCCGAGGTCATTACTCCCGGTGCCGACGCGTTGACCCCCGCGGAATGGGAACAATGCAAAACAGGGATCGCGCAGGCAGTCGACCAATTAAACGCCCATCGTCTGGCAGAAGGAAAGGCACTGGAGATCGATCTGCTGGGCCGTATTGACGCCATCGTATCGCTACAAAAGGAAGTCAGCGCACTAGAGCCGCTGCGGCGTGAAAAAATGCGCCAGGGGTTACAAAAAATACTCGACGAAGAGCTGGGCAACGAAGGGTACGACCCCAACCGACTGGAGCAGGAGCTTATCTATTACATAGAGAAAATGGATATTAGTGAAGAACAGGTGCGACTGCTTAACCATTGTGACTACTTTGTACAGCAGCTGCATGAGCCGGGAGAGAGCAAGGGTAAGAAGCTCTCCTTTATTTTACAAGAAATCGGTCGTGAAATCAATACGACAGGCTCAAAGGCCAACCATGCTGCCATTCAGCAAAAAGTGGTACTCATGAAGGATGAGCTCGAAAAAGCCAAGGAGCAAATTTTAAATGTGATGTAATTTTAGTCTATGAGCAGTGCAAGCCGGTGGCCGTTGACCGCTTTTTTATGGGCGGGCCTACTTTGTATGATCGGGGGATGCACCCCGTTGGCGCTGTACGAACGATCAGTACCGCTGCCCCAACAACAATGGAAAAGCGACTTTGTGCCTGCCTTTGACTTTACCATCAGCGACACCAGTGCCTTCTACAATATAGAACTGGTCTTTCGGCACCGCGATCGGTATCATTACAACAATATCTGGCTTCGCGTTTCTGTAACGGACCCACAGGCAAAAACGTACTCGTTCGATACCGATCTGCTGCTTGGCACCAACGAAAGTGGATGGCTGGGAGCGGGTATGGATGACATTTACGAACACCGCATTTCGCTGCAAAAGGAGTTGCTGGCAAAGGGAGTTTCGTTTCGCCAGGCAGGCACGTACCGCTTTAGCATAGAGCAACTCATGCGAGAGGATCCGCTACAGGAGGTCATGAATATTGGGATCCGGGTCGAAAAGAAACCCTAATATGCTGCCCCATGCCCGAACGCCTTAAAAAAAAGCTGAAACGAACGACCCTGATTTACTGGGCCCTCCTTTTGTACGTACTGGCTGCTCTGTTATGGTGGCTCATTTCGCTGCAGCAGCAAAATCGTCTGATTGCGCAAGAAAAAAGAGAGCTACTTGAACTGCGCGCCGCCTTGCTGCCCCCCCTGTCATATAACAGTGAACTACAAGCCATCGATGATCTCTACAGGCGTAACCAGACCAAATATATCAGCGAAGGCATCACTTTTCTGCTCGTGATATTGATAGGAGCCGTATTTATTTTTCGTGCTGTACGACGGCAATTTAAAATGCAGCTGCAGCAGCAACATTTTATCATGGCCGTTACCCATGAGCTCAAAACGCCGATCGCCGTAGCCAAACTCAACCTGGAGACCTTACAGAAATACAAGCTCGATCCGGATAAACAACAAAAGCTGATCCGCACGACCCTCGATGAGACGGCACGCCTCAACTTTCTGACCAATAACATTCTGGTCTCGGCACAGCTCGAGAATAAAGCATTTGTGACCAGTAAAGAGGAACTTGACCTATCGGCCCTGTTGCAAGATTGTGTGGAAGCCGTTCAAAAGCGTTTTACTGACAGAACCCTTGAGACCGCTATCGAAAAAGAGATCGATATTAAAGGCGATGCCCTGCTCTTGCAGATCCTGATCAATAACCTGCTGGAAAATGCCATCAAATATGCGCCGGGACAGTCGGCCATTCGAACCGTGCTTCGACAAACCGAAAAAGGCATTTTACTATCGGTAGCCGACCAGGGACCCGGTATTCCCGACAGCGAAAAATCTAAAGTGTTTGATCGCTTTTATCGGATCGGTAACGAGCAGACACGCACTACCAAGGGGACCGGACTGGGGCTCTACCTCTGCCAGCGGATCGCCAAAGATCATCGGGGGCGGATCGAGATCACCGACAATACACCGCAAGGCACAATTTTCAATGTTATCTTTGCTTCATGAGCGAAGCAAACCGCGCCTCTATTTTGTTGGTAGAGGACGAAGAGAACCTGCACGAGGCCCTCAAACTGAACCTGGAATTGGAAGGGTACGAGGTGAGTTCTGCTTTTGATGGAGCTGCAGCGTTAAAGGCGATTGACAATGCCTATTTCGATCTGATCATCCTGGATGTGATGCTCCCGGTTATGGACGGGATACAAGTAGCCGAAACGATCCGGATTCGCAATAATGAGACCCCTATTCTGATGTTGAG
>JBIIDB010000032.1:0-14495 GCA_044238505.1 Chitinophagaceae bacterium
GGGCCTTTACTTGTACGTCTTTATTAAATGCAGCGGCAGCGGGATAAAAGAAACGGATGTCTTTACTGCTGATGAGTGCATGGGAGATCTGTGTTTCTACGTGAGCCGGCTGTTCCGATGTTGTTTGAGTGGTCGATATGGGAAAGCGAAGTTGGGTGCGCTGCTCAACCACGCTGTGGTTGGTCTGCAGAAAGAAGCTGTCTAACGTAATGCTACCGGGCACCCATTCTACTTTGCTTTGCAGTTTTTTTATGGCGAAGCCACTGCGCTCTTTAGCATTCAGCGTGAGTGTGCTTTGTAGAGTATCTCCTTTGAGGGCCGTGTTGCTGAGCAACAGCGCAAGCTCGCTGATGGCCGGTTGGGTCGCATCGAATACACCGGGAACAAGTTGCTTTCCTTCCTTTGTAACAGTAAGGCTTCCTTTTCTTATTTCAACGCGTCCCAGTTGAAGGTTGGGCAGGGCTTTCGGAAAAAAAGAACCTTGATCGGCGTTGGATCTTTTAGGAGAGGGTTTTTCGTTTTCCTCCGACGTGGTGGCTTTTTGGGCGGCAAATTGATGCCAGTTCAGTTGCGGGCCATCGATCAGCAATGAACGGATGCGAATGGGTTTGCTGTCTGTCGAAAGACGATCGGCCTGCAGCTCCAGTTGTTCCACGCGGGCTTGCAGGGCGTTTCCTTCCCAGCGGTCTGTTCGTTCGAAACGGATGGAGCGAAGCGATAGGTGATGCAGGTGCAGTGGCGTCGTTTTTTTTGGCGGTTGACGGCTATCGGAGGAGCCTTGCAAAAAATAATCTAGCATAAATTGATGTCGCCACGAGCTGTCAGCGCGATACAATCGTATGAATGCATTTTCGAGTTGTACATGCGTCAGGTCAATGCTATCCTTGATAAAAAACCAGTCGGTAAGGCGCAGCTGCAATTGTTGAGCGTACACGATGGTGTCGTGTTGACGGTCCATAACCAGCAGCCCTTGTAGCGAAAATCGATCCAGTAACGAGAACGAAACCCGGTCTACCTCTATTTGAGTGGCCAGTCTGTTGGAAAGAACGCCGGCCACTTTTTTACCCATCCAGCTTTGCACGGCAGGGGTCTTCAGCAGCAAAAAGATGCTGCAAAGTAATATCAAGACAGTAAGGGCTGTCCACTTTACTATTTTCGCTGCTGTTTTCAGAAAATTTCGTTGATTGTAAAATTAGTGAAAGAGCCCCAGTAAGATTGGTTAAATTGCCTAAAATCGAACCTATGAAACGCTTGCTTTTATTTTCTCTCTTGTTGCAGAGTGTATGTGTAGCAGCCCAATCGGCGACCTCGGTACCCGCCTCCTCGGGGCGCTATGTACTGGTGGTTCATGGTGGCGCCGGCACTATCAGTAAGAACCTGATGACACCCGATCGGGAAAAGAAGTATCATGAGGCCCTCAACAGCGCGTTGCGAGCCGGAGCTTCTATTTTAGAAAAAGGCGGATCTTCTCTCGACGCTGTAGAGGCTTGCGTTCGTATACTGGAGGACGATCCGCTGTTTAATGCAGGGAAGGGAGCGGTATTTACGGCTGAGGGTATTAATGAATTGGATGCTGCCATCATGGAGGGTGCAACCTTGCGGGCGGGCTCTGTTGCCGGAGTACGAACGATACGTAACCCTATTTCAGCTGCTCGGGCCGTTATGGAGCGCTCCGAGCACGTGCTTTTGACTGGAAAGGGAGCCGAGGCTTTTGCCAAGGAGCAAGGATTGGAGATCGTGGATCCGTCTTATTTCTACACGCCGGAAAGATGGGAGTCATTGCAGCGGGCCAAAAAAAGAGATTCACTTGCTACTACAGGCACTCCCAATCACAGCGCAGCTGCGTTGCAGGAGCACCGCGCTAGTCGGTATGGTACAGTGGGGGCTGTTGCTCTCGACCAACAAGGTCACTTGGCGGCCGCCACCAGTACCGGTGGCATGACCAATAAAAAGTGGGGTAGGGTGGGTGATGCGCCTATCATTGGAAGTGGCACCTATGCTAACGATAATACCGTGGCCATCAGTTGTACTGGTTGGGGTGAGTATTTTTTGCGGCTGGTGATGGCCAAATCGATCAGTGATCGCATGGAATTCGGACAACAGCCCTTGCAGCAGGCAGCCGACGAATTAGTGATGCGGCAACTGCCTGCGCTTGGCGGAGACGGCGGGTTGATCGCAGTCGATAAAGCAGGAAACATCACCATGCCTTTTTGTACGGAGGGCATGTATAGGGGCTATATCAAAAAAGAAAAAGCAACAGGGCTTTTGCAGACGGCAACGTTCATCTTTAAATAAGGCTGCCATTAAAATTTATGTCCGAAGGTGAGTACCACGCGGCTTCCGCGGGCATCTACCCTTGCGCCCTCTACGGCCTGTTGTGCCAGGCGATAGGCATAGTGCGTGTCTTGGCCTGTTGTATGTACAAAAGTCACATCAATAAAGTTACCCTTGTTTCGATAGCCCAGTCCGCCGCTAACTTGTACGCGACGTCCTCTTGGCGAATAGCTTTCGTGATAGGGATTACCCAGCAAGGCCACGCCCGCTCTGGTCATCAGTGTGGTAAACTTTAACTCGCCGCCCACGCGAAGGTTTAGGGCGCTTCGAAACGAGTTGTCGATGGAGTTATTGAGGTCCTTAAAATAGTCGCGCGTTGTTTGGCTGTTATCGATCTCGGGATCTACTCGAAAAGAAGAGGCGCTGTAATTGACATATTCCAGGTCTGCTGTCAGAAATCCTTTTTGTCTGGTTACGTCCTCTGTTTCGTTGATGACGTACGCTCCACTAATCATAAAGCGATACGGGGTAAAATGAAAGTACGAGAACTGTGCATCTTCTCCGTTGGTGAATAACGAAGATGATTGTGTTTGTACACCCTTGTAGTTCTCAGTGTCGGTAGTAACAGCGGCGGAGTAAATGTCGGTAAGACGCAGCCAGGTAGGTGTGTGGAAGCTGATGCCAAACCGCCAAAAAGGGGCGGGACGATAGATCATGCCCAGCTTAAAGTTTAGTCCATTTCCGTTGGTCTCCAGTTTTTGTTCGATCGTCGCATAATCGAAGTTGTTCACCGCTTGCGTCGCATCGGCCTCGGTAAAGGTGCTCGTGCGGTTATAGAAGATAAAAGGGATGCCCAGTGTAAATCCAAAATAGAGTTTTTCGTTCACCGATCCTCCATAACCCAGTGCCAACTCATTGACGGCCCCGCGGCTACGGATGGAGTTTTCTTGCAAAAGTCCGGAAGAAGGAGTGGCCCTGGTCTTATAGCGGAAGTTGCCTGTGCTTCCCCCTCCAACGGTATCGATCCAGTATGTATTAAAGGCCAGACTGCTTCCAAAGGGAAAGTCCTGTGCGACTCGATTGGCATCGCCAATAGCTCCTACCTCTTCTAAAAAACGCTGAGAATAGGAATGGCGGGTATTCAGTCCGCGGTAGAGCAAGTTGCTGCTAAAAGTTGCCGTTTGGTTAAGTGCAATAGCAAAAGCGCCTGTTCTTTTTTGCTCGGCCCTTTTTCCTGTACCCTGTTCATAGAATTGTGTACCCACAACCAGGCCGATGGTGCCGAACCCCAGATGGCCGCGCTGGTCATTCTCGGTTCTGCTCAGGTATGTGCTTTTGTTGCGCAGGTGCTGGTAGGCGGGTGACAAGATCAGGTCTCCGGTCTTGTAGAATCCAAGTCCGGCCGGGTTCACAAAAAGAGCAGAAAGGTCCCCGCCCAGGGAGGCCATGGCTCCTCCAATGGCTTGCTGCCGAGCCGTACCATTCGGTTGGGTCCAGGCGTAGCGAAGTGCATCATCGGGTTCTTGTGCGTGCATAGTCAACGAGAGCAGCAGGCAACTGATGGCGATTGTATAACGCTGTATTAATACCATGGTGTATTGATCAAGAAGGTCCAGAAGTTCATTAAAATCTTCTTACGGGAGCACTGCCACCCGAAGAGGAATTCGATGAATTGGTGTTGGTCGGAGAGGATACAGGCGACCCTCCCGATATACCGCCGGGGTTGCCTCCGTTGAAGGCTTCTCGCAGCGCGTTACCCCTGTTGCCGGAGCCGGGGTTTCGGGATGTTCCAAAGGGGATATAGTTGCTGCCTGCACTGGTATTTTGCTGGATCATCTTGAGATTGACGGGCGCTTGCTGATAACTGCCCAAGTTATAAATGCGGGGACGTGTATAGATATTTTTTACGGGCGCTTGTGCAAAAGCCACTGGGAAAAAATAGGGGTTATAGAAGTAATTCCAGGAAACGAACGGGTTTAGGGCAGGTGTAAAAAACTGATTGTATCCCAGCGACCAACGTTCAAAGGTATACCAGTCATCGAGGTCATCCCAGCGGTTTCGGTTGCGAATGCGCATCCGCAAGAATCGATCTTCCTCATTTTCTTCGTAGTGCCGAACCCTGCGTGTTTCTGTTCGCTGTACACGAACATACTCCGCTTCGGGTTTTGCAGGAGAGTAGTAAACATCATCCGGGGTCTGTCCGGTCTTGTAGGCAGTACTGCAGCCAGCCAGCAACAGCACGCACAGCACTAAAAGAAGCGAGGTTGTTTTCATAGCCGAAGTGGTTAATTTTGTATTCCTGAACAAAGTTCGGCATCTTGCGGTGATATCGCAGGCCGGGCTGTTAAAAAAAAGGTAAACCCGGCTGGCGCCACTACCCGCTTATGAGTAAAGAGATTACATCGAGAAGCACAGACTACTCCCAATGGTACAACGACTTGGTGATTAAGGGCGAACTGGCCGACTATTCTGCGGTCCGGGGTTGTATGGTCATAAAGCCGTATGGCTTTGCTCTTTGGGAGAATATGCGAGATGTCTTGGACAAGATGTTCAAGGATACCGGTCATGTGAACGCGTACTTTCCCCTGTTTGTTCCCAAGAGTCTGTTCGAGGCCGAAGAAAAGAACGCCGAAGGGTTTGCCAAGGAGTGCGCCATCGTTACCCATTATCGTTTGCAAGCGGATCCCGATCGTCCCGGAAAGCTGATGGTCGATCCAACCGCCAAGTTGGAAGAGGAGCTGGTGGTTCGACCCACCAGTGAGGCTATTATTTGGAATACATACAAGAACTGGATACAATCCTATCGTGATCTTCCGATTTTGGTCAATCAATGGGCCAATGTCGTGCGGTGGGAAATGCGTACCCGTCTTTTTTTGCGCACGGCCGAATTTTTATGGCAAGAGGGGCATACCGCTCATGCAACCCGGCAAGAGGCGCTGGATGAAACGGTCAAGATGCTGCATGTATATGCTGATTTTGTGGAGAATTATATGGCCGTGCCTGTGATAAAGGGTGTTAAGACTCCGCAAGAGCGTTTTGCCGGCGCGGAAGATACCTATTGTATAGAAGCGCTGATGCAAGATGGTAAGGCGCTGCAGGCGGGCACTTCTCATTTTTTAGGACAGAATTTTGCCAAGGCCTTCGACGTAAAGTTCAGCGACCGCGATAACAAGCTCGATTACGTATGGGCCACCAGCTGGGGCGTCAGTACTCGCCTGATCGGTGCATTAGTGATGGCACACAGCGACGATGACGGACTAGTGCTTCCGCCCCGCATCGCTCCGTTACAAGTGGTGATCGTTCCCATCTACAAAGGAGAGGAGCAAAAAGCGGCTATTGATGCGTGCGTAAAGGAGCTGATGCAGTCGTTGAAGCCCATGGGTATTCGTGTCAAGTATGATGACAATGACAACGCTCGTCCCGGATGGAAATTCGCCGAGTACGAAATGAAAGGGGTTCCCCTTCGCTTGGCCATTGGAGCCCGTGATCTGGAGAACAATGTAGTTGAATTGGCTCGCCGCGATACCCGTGAGAAATCAACAGTACCGCTCGAGGGACTTGCGGAGCGTATTCAACAATTGCTGGAAGAGATCCAGCAACAACTTTTCAACAAGGCGCTTTCTTTTCGTAACAACCATATTACGACTGTTGATACCTGGGATCAATTCGTTTCGCTGCTCGATACCAAAGGCGGTTTTTTGGCGGCTCACTGGGATGGCACGTCGGAAACCGAAGAGGCGATCAAAGAAAAGACAAAGGCGACCATCCGTTGTATTCCACTCGATAATAAACAAGAGACCGGCCGTTGTATTCTAACGGGTAAACCTTCTGTGCAGCGCGTTCTCTTTGCCAGGGCCTATTAGTGATGATAAATTCCGAATCGCCATTTGCAGCCGGTAAGGTATTGCTGATCGATAAGCCATTGGGGTGGACCTCCTTTGATGTGGTCAGAAAACTCAGACATCTTATTCGTATCAAAAAGATCGGCCATGCCGGTACGCTCGATCCGCTGGCTACCGGTCTGCTGATCGTTTGCACCGGAAAATTCACCAAGCGTATCAATGAGTTTATGGCGCAAGAAAAAGAATATACCGGCACGATCACCCTGGGGGCGGTGACACCCAGCTACGACCTGGAGACCGAGCCTGTCGATCATAAGGATATCAGTCATCTTTCATTATCGGATATTCAAGCGGCGATGCAGCCATTCATCGGATCGATCTTACAGGTTCCGCCCGCTCACTCAGCCATTAAGGTAAAAGGCAAACGGGTGTACGAGTTGGCCAGAAAAGGACAGTCGGTTACGCTAGAGCCACGACGCATCACTATTTCTGCGTTCGAAGCGGTGCAGTATACCGAAGGAGTATTGCACGTTAGGGTGGTCTGTTCTACCGGAACGTATATTAGAAGTTTGGCACATGATCTGGGTGCCGCGCTGCACTGCGGGGCTTATCTAAGTTCGTTGCGAAGAACCCGTATTGGAAATTTTGAGGTGCAACATGCACAATCTCTCGAACAATTTGAGCGATCCCTTGGTGCCGGATCGGAATAGTTTATAGAATAAACGGATAGTTGATGCCCAGTTGAAACTGATCCATGTCACTCCATCTCCTATAACCGAACCATTTGTTTTGATACGCCGCATGCACGGGAGCGGGGCTTGGATCTTTTGCTTTTACAGAATAATCCAGTCGAATTACAAAATAGGTAAAGTCTATACGAAGACCACTGCCCACGCCCACCGCCAGGTCTTTGCCTAATCGTTGTAGCGAAAACACTTCCGCTGGTTTCCTTCCGGGGGCCTGCTTAACGTACCAAATGTTTCCGATATCGGTAAACAGTGCTCCGTTGATTTTAAAGCCTGCAATTGTAAAGAAGGGAAAGCGGTATTCGAGATTGGCCTCGAGTTGCAGATCTCCATAGCGCTCGGGTAAGCCGTTGTTGTCATACGATTGCACGGAGGAGCCAGGGCCCAGTTTACGAAGTCCCCAAGCGCGCATGCTATTGGGGCCGCCGGCAAAATATTGGCGATATAGCGGTAAATTAAACCGTTTGTTGGGGTTGACCGTGTTGTCGAATTCATAGCCTGCTCCGGCAAAAAAGCGCATGGCAATGGCAGCCCGTCGCAGGCTGATCTTGGTAGCCACGTCGAGATCCACTTTTACAAAACGAAAAAGCTGGCTGTCTAATAGGGGATGGCGAATCATTCCGGTCAGCAATCCGGATTCTTCGATGTTAAAACGAAAGTTAGTGATTCGGTTATGGCGTTGGCGCGAGAGAAGCACGCCGGCTGTTACCGAAGAGATAAGGCCATCCACAAAAATATTTCTTAACAGCGCATTACTGGCAATCAGCTCTTCGAGTTTTGCTCTTCGGGTAATGGCGTTGTATTCGATGTTGGGCAGCCGCAAGGTAAACAGCGCATTTTTATACCTGAAGTCGTAACCCCAGGCTGCGCTGTACGACGACAGATTAAAGAGCTCCCTTCTTTCGGTGTTGGCTACATTGAAGGAGAGAACCGATTTAAAATTTTCTCTCCACGCTGCGGGCAACCAGTTGGCGCGGGGAATAGCGCGCGGAAAATACAGATTGTGGGTAATCGCGAGCTGGCGGGTTTGAATAAAATTGATGTCGTTTACGCGGTCGCGTCCGGTTTCTATGCCGAATCGAACACTGGTATTCGATTGAATGGCTCTGCGGGCCCAATTGCGATTTTGCAATCCCAGGTTCAGGGCTATGCCAAAGAGATTGCCAGAGATCAAGCTTTGGTTGCTGCTTCCCTCGAGCGTCGCGTTATTGCTATACTTGCGCGCGGGCGTAAGACGAATCAGCAGGTCGGTTGTATCGGAGCCAGGTCTGGAGCGGGGCTCAATATTGATGAGCCGCCAAGCCCCCATGGCACTGAGTTGGTTTAAGGTCTTAAAATAGTTGCGCTGGTCATAGAGATCGCCTTTATAAAAAAAGATCTTTTCTCTAAAAATGCCGGGATGAAAAACGGGGCGGTAGGTGATGAGGTTGAGTCCGCTGCGGGTAGTAGTTTGCGTCGTTAAGCCTGCGGTATCACTGGTAAAATCGGGGTAAACATCGATAGAGCCGATAAAGTATTTTGTCAGTTTGCTGCTGTCAAATCCGGGGCGCAGCCGAATCTCGAGGTTAGCTTTGGGATGCTGCCGGTTGTTATCGATATCGGCCAATATGCGCAGTTGTTCGATGGGGTCTGTGGTGGGTGCCAGCAAGCGGGCATCGAGCGTATCCCAAATACCCAGCAGTTCTTCGCGCGTAAAGCGCAAGTAGCCATTGCTCCGGTAGAGGTCTACCAGGCGATCTAATTCGGCAGAGATCGTTGTTTTAGAAAATGGCTCTCCTTTTTTGATCTTGCTTTCAGCGAGTGATGACAGTGTAAGGCTTTGCAAGGCTTCGTTACGGATGGCATAGCGTACCGAGTCGAGTACTACCTGTGGGCCCGGCGTTACCTGAAAACGGACTGAGGTTCGCAACTGGTCCTTTCCTACGGGCTCCACAAGGGTGTCATAGCTAATCTGACCCAGAAAATAACCCTGTGATCCCAACAAGTCTTGCATATAGCGAATGGAGCGCTCCACCGCGGTACTGTCGAAGGCCGGCGGTGTTCTGATCTCTTTTACAAAAAGCTTTGAGACGGAACGGACCGTAAGGCTGTCATCCAACTGACCTTTTAGACGATCCTCGAGGTTCTCTCGGGCTTCATCGGTGAAGTTTCCATTTACTTTTATAGTAGTTTTGAACACAAAGGGTTTTCCTTTTGGGTAGTTCTTCGGGATCACTCCGCAAGCGCTCAGCCCCAGAAGGATCACTACTGCGATCACCGAGACCACCAACGAAAAACGGGGGAGCTTGCCTTCGTGCATGCAAAAAAATTATGCTAGTTAAGTCAGTTATCAAAGATATTCAAAGTTTAGCCCTTAAAAAACACAGAGAGCAGACCGGTTGCTATTTGGCAGAGGGGCCAAAATTGGTCGAAGAATTGTTGTGCTATCACCAGCAGCAGATCGTTTCTGTGTACGCATTGCCCGAATGGATCGAAGCGCAGCAACAACGGTGGCCTTCGGTGGTCATGACGCCCATTACCGAAACAGAGCTTGCTCGAATCTCACAGTGGCAAACGCCGCATCAAGTGTTGGCAGTGGTACGGTTGCCTCGCCACGAGGCTCCCGTAGCAGCGGGTCGTTTTACGCTGGTCTGTTGCGGCTTGCAAGATCCGGGCAATCTGGGCACCATGATCAGAACCGCCGATTGGTTTGGAGTAGACCAGCTTGTGTGCAGCCGCGATACGGTCGATTGCTTTAACCCCAAAGTAGTGCAGTCTACCATGGGCAGTATTTTTCGAATTCCGGTCCATTACCTGGAGCTTGAGGAATGGCTGAGTCGCTCAGAAAAAGTAAAGATACTGGCGGCCACCATGCAGGGTACGGATGTTCGCACGTTATCGCCCCTTGAGGAGGGTATCTTGCTGATTGGAAATGAATCGGCCGGCATTCCCGCTTCGCTGCTCAAAAAGGCCAGTCAGTTGGTATCCGTTCCCGGAAAAGGAAAGGTCGAATCGCTGAACGCTTCGGTAGCTGCGGGCATCTTGCTATCGTATCTCAGGTAAAACGAATGGCTTGAATGGGGCTTATCTTTTTGACCAGCCACGAAGGGATCAGCAACAGCAACAGTGAGCTGATAATGGTACCTGCTCCTATGGCGATTACCTGCCAGGGAATGATCTTGACGGCCGCTTTATCCAAGAAATAAGCGGCTTCGTCGAGCGTAATGAATCCGGTCTTTTCTTGCAGCCACAGGAGCAGCAACGCTACAAAGGTGCCAATGAGTACCCCGCGTATAGTGATCCATAATCCAAAGCGCAAAAAAATGCGCTGCACGAACCAGTCGGTGGCTCCCATGGCTTTGAGCATACCGATCATCCTAACGCGTTCCAGTACCAAGATCAGTAAACAGCAGATCAGGTTGATCAGAGCCACCACCGTCATAAAGCCGATCAGTACATTCCGGGTAAGATCTTGCATCTGCAGCCAGTCGAAGAGTTGCGGCGAAACCTCTTTTACGGAGATCGCATCCCAGGTAGCGGGAAAATCAGCCAGGGCATAGAGCGTATGGGCCGCCTGTTCCATGCTGCGGGGATCGTTCAGGAATAATTCATAGCCGCCGACCTGATCGGGTTCCCATTGATTGAGCTGGCGGATCAGCGCTAAATCGCCAATGGCAAAAAGTTGATCATAATCTTCTATTCCTGTTTTGTAGATACCCGACACGCGCATTTTTTTTGCAGTGGGTGCGGCGCCCTCTCTGATAAAATAGAGAAGCAGCGTATCTCCGCTCTTTACTTGCAGGCGCTGCGCGATATATTGAGAGAGTAGCAGATCGCGGCTGTATCCGCTATCAGGCAGCGCGGGGACCACACCTTCTTGTAAAAATGGAGTCAGTTCTAAAAACTGTTCGGGTCGGTCGAGCCCTTTGAGCATGACCCCCTCCATCTGCTCGCGGGTCTTGAGCAGTCCGTAGCGCGTGGCAAAGGGATGCACCGAGCGTACCCCGGGTTGCTGGCGAATCGTTTTTAGCAGCGCTTCATTATGACGGATGGGAATTTCTTCGGCAATGATGGCTTTGCCGGGCTGTTTTTCTTGAATACGAATATGCCCCCAGAAGCTAAATACCTTCTCGCTGATCCGTTGCTGAAAACCCTCGGCCAGTGCCACGGTAATGATCATGACCGCTACGCTGATGATAGTGGCGCCTAGTGAAATACGAATTACCAAGCCCGAAAATCGGTTGGTCGGGCTGGCCTGAATTCGGTCCGCTATAAAGGAGGCTGGATGCATGTGGTGGGATAGCAGCTCAAAAATAAGCGCCCCCGGCTAGAATTACTGCTCCTTTTTTAGCTACTTTGCTGTTCAAGTAACATGATGATGCGCTTTCTCTTTTTTATGTATCTGCTGCTCGCAGCCTTTTTAGTGCAAGCCCAGGCTCCCGAAAAAATCTTTCGCCCCTTTATACGGTCTGTGAAATTGTTTAAAGCCGGTGACCAGACCGCATCCCCTGTACTCTTCCTGGGACAACCCGAGCAGTTGGAGTTGCACTTTGATGACACCGAGGGTTCTATGAAAGCCTACTACTACACCTTGCAACTCTGCAATGCCGACTGGACCGAAGCCCGTCTTCCTGCTTTCGACTACCTGAAAGGATTTATTACCCAGCGCATTCAAAACTACCGGGTCTCTTCGGGGGTACAGACTCGGTATATGCACTACCAGGCCTTGCTTCCGGAGCGAAACAGTGGCCCTACCCGAGGGGGCAATTATTTGTTAAAAGTTTTTTTAAATGATGATACTGCGCAACTGGTCTTTACACGCCGGGTGGTAGTGGTAAGTAAAAAAGTGTCTGTGCTGGCCCAGGTGTTACAGCCTTTCAATGGTAATTTTTTTCTCACTCACCAGCGTCTGACCATCGGGGTCACTCCGCAGCAGCTGCCGATCAATGCCATTTCTCCGCAAGAGATCAAGGTAGTCATCACCCAAAATGACCAATGGCTTACCGCGCGCACACTTACCCGTCCAACCATTTTTCGCGGTAATTATTACGAGTATAGCGACGAGGAGCAGACGTTGTTTGCTGCCGGGCAGGAGTGGCGCTGGTTTGATCTGCGCAGCATGCGCTTGCGTGGAGAGCGTATTCAGCGGATCGTGGACAGCGATACCAGCGCCCGCACCGATGTGTTTGTTCAAACCGACACGGAGCGGGTCGGACAGCTTTACTTATTTTATCGAGACTTTAACGGCAAATACCTGATTGAAAACATTGACAATCCGCTGCCACACACACAGGGGGAGTATGGCTGGGTGCATTTTTCGCTGAGACCGTCGGGGGGGCGTCGCTATATGGATAAAGGGGTGTATGTGACTGGCGAGTGGAGCGGATACGAGTTGACCGATGCGTACAAGATGGACTTTGACGCTTCACAAGGATTGTACACCAAGGCCGTCTATCTCAAGCAGGGGTATTACAACTACGGATATTTGACACGCTCGGTTTCGGGTGTCAATCAAGCCCCCACATTTGATAACACCGAGGGGAATTTTTGGGGGACCGAGAATGAATATTCCGTGTTCGTTTATTTTCGGCCTTTCGGAGCCCGGGCCGATGAGTTGATCGGGTATACCCGCGTGCGATCCGGATTTCAGCGTTGATCGATTATTGCTATCTTTGCAGCGGCAGGTCTTACACGACCAGCTCCTGCTGAACCCTCCCAGGGCCGGAAGGCAGCAAGAGTAGGTGGTTGAGCGGTGCGATGTAATCAGCCTGCCATTTTTTTACCTTTATCCAAATCTGTTTTCATGAAATTTTTTATTGATACCGCCAACCTGGCGCAGATCAAAGAGGCAAATGAGCTAGGCATTCTCGATGGCGTTACGACCAACCCATCTTTAATGGCCAAAGAGGGGATCAAAGGAGAAAAAGCCGTAATGGATCATTATCGTACCATTTGTGAAATGGTCAACGGTGATATAAGTGCCGAAGTGATCAGCACCGATTTTGCCGGCATTGTCGAAGAGGGTAATAAGTTAGCAGCCATCCATCCGAACATAGTAGTTAAAGTACCGATGATCAAAGATGGCATCAAGGCCATCCGTTATTTCAGCGAAAAGGGAATTCGAACCAATTGCACCCTGGTGTTCTCGGCGGGACAGGCCATTTTGGCTGCCAAGGCCGGAGCCACCTACTTGTCTCCCTTTATTGGTCGACTCGATGACAGCAATTGGGATGGTATAGAGTTGATTTCGCAAATAGCTCATATCTATTCGGTGCAAGGTTTTAAGACCGCCATACTCGCGGCTTCGATTCGAACACCGCTTCATATTGTAAAATGCGCAGAGGCCGGGGCCGACGTGTGTACCTGCCCGCTCGATTCTATCACAGGCCTTTTAAAACATCCGCTGACCGACATCGGGCTGGCTAAGTTTTTAGAGGATGCCAAAAAGACCCTCGGGTAATCTAACTTGATTTTCATGAAGTCCCTCCGATCGCTGGTTCTGTTAGTGGCAGCGGCAGGTTTAATGTCGGCAGGGCCCCTCGCCGCACAAAAAGGCAAAGGCCTGCATCACCGTGCGTTATTGGTAGACACCCACAACGATTGTCTGAGTGCACAGACCTTGAACGGAAAAGACCTTGCTGCTTCTTTGCAGGAAGGGCACAGTGATTATTATCGCTTCAAGAAGGGTGGGGTGGATGTTCAGTTTTTTTCTGTGTTCACCGGCGAGACGGCTCGTACTTCGCTCGGATATTATCACGATGCCATAGAAGAAATAGACTCGTTGAACCGGCTGGTGCTTCGTCATCCCGATAAATTCAATTTTGCTACTTCGTATCGCGAGGTTAAGCGAAGGGCCCATCGTCGGCGCGTGGTGGCCATGATCGGCGTAGAGGGGGGGCATATGATCGAATCCGATCTTAAGAAGCTGGATAGTTTGGCCGCTCGCGGCATGCGTTACCTAACGCTCACCTGGAATAACAGCACGGAGTGGGCAACGAGTGCCCGCGATGAGAGTGGAGCCGGTATGGCACTTACCACTAAAGGGCTAAGCGCATTTGGAAAGTCCGTGGTAAGCCGGCTAAACCAGTTAGGGGTGATCGTCGATCTATCGCATGTCGGGGAGCAAACCTTTTACGATGCCTTGGCCGTGACCACAAAGCCTGTGTTACTGACGCATAGTTCAGTATGGAGTCTTTGCCCGGTGTTTCGCAACGCTAAGGACGAGCAGTTGTTGGCCTTAAAGAAAAAC
Organism: Chitinophagaceae bacterium; assembly: GCA_044238505.1. Lineage (GTDB taxonomy): Bacteria > Bacteroidota > Bacteroidia > Chitinophagales > Chitinophagaceae > JJ008. Next base: position 14,091 of record JBIIDB010000032.1, read on the forward strand.
GGCGGAGTTATCTGTGTAAATTTTTATCCCGCTTTTATCAGTAAGGAATTCGTAGCGCAGCAGCGCTATTGGAACGGAGCCGGAAAAGATTCCGTGTTTGCCAAATGGGCCTCGTCCGATTCGACCAAGGCCCGCAGCCAATGGCAAGCGGCCATGGCGGCCGCGCTAGACAACGCGCGCCCCGGCATTGCCGAGGTGGCAGATCATATCGATTATGTGGTTAAGTTGATCGGCATTGACCATGTGGGCATCGGTGCCGACTTTGACGGTATCGGGTTCGTGCCCCGCGGTCTCGAGGATGTCAGTAGTTATCCCCGCCTAACCGCGGAGTTGCTGCGGCGAGGCTATTCCCATTCCGACATCAAGAAAATTCTCGGCAAGAATGTGCTCAAAGTAATTAAGGCT
>JBIIDB010000163.1:0-4134 GCA_044238505.1 Chitinophagaceae bacterium
CCGTTTTGATTGTACCAATACGTATTCGAAGTCAGGTCCAGCACACTTACTCCCCAATGAGATTTATTGAAGGCCTCCGCAGAAGCCAGTTGACGATGGGCGATTTTTTGTACTTGCTGCTGGGTGCCACAAGAGGCCAACAAGAGCAACCATACCCACTTCCCTTGTAGCCGATTTCCTAATTGATGTAATTGCATCCGGTGTACTGTTTGATAGGCGCTGCTTAGCCCCGTTCTTGGGCTCGCAGCCATCGCTCGGGAATCTCGTTACTGCTGGCCAGCAAATAATCTTTGTAACTACAAGCAATAAATTGTTTGTTGGGCAATTGCATCCACCAGCGACCGGTCTTTTTGCTCTGCAAAAAAATAGTCTCCACTTCGGCAAAGGCCATATAATATTCGTTGAAAGAATCTTTTTCCTGCAACGCTGCCTCGCGACGGCCGCGGCTTTTACCATCGAGCAGATACCAAAGCATCTGTGCGATCTGTTTGGCGCTAAGGTCTTGGCGGTCGGCTCGCGGATCGTAGCCATATACACCCACCGTGTTGACCGTGGGGCTCATTCCGGCATAACGGAAGAGGGTACAGGCCTCCTCACCGGTAAAACCATTGGGCGAAATTGTACTGGCCGGAGAATAGGCATTGGCCAGGGCAGATAGATCGAAACTGAACAGATGGCTGTTGCGAATAACGGGCTCCATTTCGTCGGGTGCTTCTTTAACATGGCCCACCCGATAGCAATCGAATCGTAATTTATCGAGGGTCTCCAATAGCTGCGGATTAACGCAATAGCTCTGGAATCCGATATGATTGTAATGACGAATAAAATTAGGCGTGCCCGTCAGCATCTCCATCAGAAACTGATCAGCAGGCAGCACCGCATCGGTGTCGAGGTCTATGAGGGCATCGACCAGTGTGGCTTCTATCAATTGTCTGCGATGCACATAGGCCTGATATTGTGCCGTAGTAAGATCATGCGATCCTCCCAGTATAATGACGGTCTTTCCTTCGCCCATCAACGCCGATACGACGGTGCGCAAGGCTGCATAGGTGTCGGATAAGGTGGCTCCTGTACGAATATTTCCTACATCGGCCAATCCCAGATCGGCATGCCAATAGAACAATGCATAGAATTGACGACGAATGGCATCGGGCCCCATTGTCTGGTGCTGCTCAATCCCTGATCCGCGGTGATCGGGGCATCCTACTATAACCAGCTGCGCTTCATCTAACTCGGGCATCGTTTGCTCATAGGCGTGTATATGATGGCCGATCTGTCCCTCTTTATACCCCGTGTCTTGCGAGAGGACCGCTTTGTCGACGGGGACCAGGAAATCTTCGATACCGAGATGATCTGACATGTTTGCAAGATAATTAATTGCTGGTTTGGACTTACTTTTGTCGTATGGAGAATCTATGGCAACAGATCGATGCACTCCGCAGCGAGATCGGCAGCATTACCACCACCCGGCCCGAAGAGATTGAGGCTTTTCGGATCAAATATTTGGGTAGCAAAGGGGCGGTCAAGCAGCTGATGAATGCCATGAAAGAAGTGCCGGCCGATAAGAAGAAAGAAGCCGGCCAACTGCTCAATGAGTTCAAGTCGTTCGTAGCGGCACGCTATGAACAATTACTGGCTGCCGTACCCTCCGAACAAGAATCAGCTGCCATCGATGTGAGCTTACCCGGACAACCCTTTCCACTGGGCTCCCGTCATCCGGTGACCGTAATGAAAAACCGAATTGTATCGATTTTTCAGCGGCTGGGTTTTGCTGTAGCCGAAGGACCTGAGATCGAAGACGACTGGCACAACTTTGGTGCCCTCAATCTGCCACCGCATCATCCGGCCAGGGATATGCAGGATACTTTTTACATTCAACAGAACCCCGATTGGGTATTGCGCACACACACCAGCAGTGTGCAAATACGCGAAATGGAAAAAGGAAAACTTCCTATTCGTATGCTGATGCCCGGGCGCGTTTTTCGCAACGAGACGGTAAGTGCACGCAGCCATTGCTTCTTTCACCAGATCGAAGGGTTGTATATCGATGAGCGGGTTTCGTTTGCCGATCTGAAACAAACTTTATACTTTTTTGTAAAAGAGATGTACGGTCCCGATGTAAAAGTGCGTTTTCGGCCCTCTTACTTTCCGTTCACAGAACCCAGTGCCGAAATGGATGTAAGTTGTTTTATCTGTGCCGGCGAGGGATGCCCGGTCTGTAAAAAATCGGGGTGGGTAGAAATTTTAGGATGCGGCATGGTGCATCCAAACGTTCTCAGTAATTGCGGTATCGATCCTGAAAAATACAGCGGATTTGCCTTTGGCATGGGCGTAGAAAGGCCTGCTATGCTCAAGTATGGCGTAAGTGACCTGCGGTTGTTCAGCGAAAATGACGTCCGATTCTTACAACAATTCGCGGCCGCCACCTGATAAGCACCCCATATGGAGATCAATACCCTTGGAGTTTGTGGGGCCGGAACAATGGGAAGGGGCATAGCCCTTACCGCGGCTCTCGCAGGATATAACACTATTCTTTTTGATCTGCAGGCTGAGGCGCTCGAAAGAGCGCAAGGGCAGCTAAAAAAGGAACTCAACCGAAGTGTAGAAAAAGGAAAGATAACCGAGGCCCTCGCCGCCAAAGCCCTTGCACGCATCGAATTTACCACCGAGATAGAGCACTGTGTGGCCGAACTATTTATTGAAGCCATCGTAGAACAGCCTGAACCCAAGATCGCTCTCTTTAATCAATTGGCTGAACTCAATCACAGTGATTGCATCTTTGCCAGTAATACCTCTTCCCTTTCCATTACCCAAATGGCCAAGGCCATTCAACATCCCGAACGAGTAATCGGATTACACTTTTTTAACCCGGCCACGTTGATGAAACTGGTGGAAGTCGTTACCACGCCGTTTACAGCATCTGCTGTACAACAAAGGGCTTGGCAACTGATACAAGATCTTAAAAAAACACCCGTACTGTGCATAGACTCCCCCGGCTTTATCGTCAATAGGGTAGCACGGCCTTATTACATAGAATCATTGCGACTGGCCGAAGAAGAAAAAGCCACTATGCCACAGATCGATCGCATTCTTACGGCGGCCGGCTTTAAAATGGGGCCTTTTGCACTGATGGATCTGATCGGTAACGACATCAACTATGCAGTAAGCTGTTCGGTCTACGAGCAATTGGGAAAACCGGAACGGCTCAGACCCTCTGCTATTCAGCATAAACTGGTGCAAACCGGTAAGTGGGGTCAAAAATCGGGCGAAGGATATTATCAATACAAATCGGCCTGATGGTAAAAAAAATTCTCGTCACAGGGGCAAGCGGTTTTCTGGGTTCTTACCTGCTGGTGGCCTTACGGCAACAAGGCTACCACGTCAGAGCACTGGTACGCCATCAAAAACGTCCTGCATGGATCGATGCCGATTTGTTGAACGACGTAGAATGGGTTGCGGGTGATATCCTCGATGTCATCTCGCTCGAAGAAGCCATGGAGGGAATGGATGCCGTAATTCATAGCGCAGCAATGGTATCGTTCGCTCCGCAAGACAGTAAGCAGCTCTACCAGGTCAATACCGAGGGGACCAACAACGTGGTAAATGCCGCCATCGAAAAAAAGATCAAGCGACTGGTGCATATCAGCTCGGTGGCCGCGCTGGGCCGAGTGGCCGGAGGAGGTTGGGTAGACGAAACCGCAAAGTGGAAAGAGGGGCCTCTGCATACCCATTACGCCCGCAGCAAGTTTCAGGCCGAGCTGCATGCCTGGAGAGGGTACAGCGAGGGACTCGATACGGTCATCGTAAACCCCAGCACGATACTGGGATACGGAAACTGGGAACAAAGCAGTTGTGCCCTGTTTAAGCAGCTTTACGATGGATTTCGATGGTATACCGGCGGATTGAACGGCTTTGTGGATGTACAAGATGTAGCCCGCGCCACCGTATTATTATTAGAAAAAGCAACCGGTGGACAACGTTATATTGTCAATGGCGATACCTGGACCTTTCAACAATTGCAATATTGCATAGCGGATGGGTTTGGACGCAAACGTCCTTCGATGAAAGCGTCGGGCTTCTTACTGGGGCTGGCCTGGCGGCTGGAGGCCATAAGATCTTGGCTGACCGGAAAGC
>JBIIDB010000164.1:0-4078 GCA_044238505.1 Chitinophagaceae bacterium
CGGATCATCACTAACGCATCTGATCTCATATGCCAACGAAGTGATCTTTCGTTATCAGCCTAAACAAATTGTAATTTATTGCGGCGAGAACGATCTGGCCACCAACGAGCAGGTAACCGCCGATACGGTACTACAGCGCTTTACAACGCTTTTTTGGATGATACGGGCTCAACTGCCACAACCCCCCCTTGTATATCTTTCGATGAAGCCAAGCCCGAGCAGAAGAAAATACTTGCCCGCCATGCAAGAGGGGAATCAAAAAATTAAAGCGTTTCTGGCGCTGCAGCCCCAGTCTTCTTTTTTGGATGTATACTCGGCAATGCTTTCCGAAGATGGTTCCATTCGCAGCGAGATCTTTACGGCCGATAGTCTGCACATGAATAAAAAAGGATATGCCCTATGGCAGCCGCTCCTGGAACCGCTCCTCCATAAGTGAACGATCAAAGAGGGACTCGTGATTAGAAAGAAAAACAGTAGCCACCCCATTTCCTATAAAATTAGTAATGGCGCGAGCCTCCGACATAAATCGATCAACGCCTAAGAGTAAGGCAAGTCCTTGCACAGGAATAACATTGACAGCAGCCAGCGTAGAGGCCAGAATAATAAATCCGCTTCCTGTAACCCCGGCCGCCCCTTTTGAAGTAACCATGAGCACCCCAATGATGGTAATGATCTGCTCCCCCGTAAGCTGCACATTAAAAACCTGAGCCAGAAAAATCACCGCCATCGACAGATAAATCGATGTGCCGTCTAAGTTGAAGGAATAGCCCGTAGGCACTACCAGGCCTACTACCGAACGATGGCAACCCATGTTTTCCAGTTTACGCATCAGGGCAGGTAAAGCAGCCTCAGACGAAGAAGTTCCAAGAACAATAAGAAGCTCGTGGCGCAGGTAACGTAGAAACTTCCAGATACTGATCCGATAATAACGTAATACCCCACCCAACACAAAAATGATAAACAAGAACATCGTAATGTAGACACAGAGCATCAACTTTCCCAACGGAAGCAGGGCCGCGAGTCCATACTTTCCAATAGTGAACGCCATTCCACCGAAGGCACCGATCGGAGATAGCTTCATAACCCATCCGAGTGCTACAAAAAGATACTTTGCAGCCCATTGAATCTTAGCAAGCACCGCCGCCTTATACACGGAACGGTTTAGCAGAATGCCTGCAAAAATTGAACCAAGCAAAAACTGGATGGTGCTATTCTCACGAAAGAACGACATCATTGAAACGGCACTGTCATTGCGGTACTTCGATACATCTGTCAGGTTTACCCCCGTGGTATCAATGCCTACACCGGGCTTTATAACATAAGCAACCACAATCCCAATAACCAGCGCAAGGGTTGTTATAACTTCAAAATACAACAGGGCCTTGCCTCCTATGCGCCCTACTTTCTTCATACTCTCCATGCCACAAATACCAGTGATAATGGTAACAACGATAATCGGATTGATAAAGAGCTTTACAACATCGATAAAATATTTACCGAGCGGCTGCATGGCAATAGCAGTAGCGGGAGAGAAATGCCCCAGAAATATTCCGGCAACAATGGCAAGCAACACCCAGAACGTAAGATTTTTACTAATCTTTTTCAAGTCGTTACTAATTGATCGTAATAGGATATAAAAACAGCCCTGCAAAATAGCTGAAATTACCACATCCCCGAGAGGTTATTTTAATTGCTGCTATCTTTACCGATATGAGCAGGCCTTTACCGACCGAATCTGCGGCATTTTACCACTACTACATTGGCTTGACAGCAGGTGAAGAAGCTGTCAGTCTGCCCGAACACCATAGTGCCCAAATAGCCGCCTTCTTTTCATCGTTACCCCCAGCAAAGGGCATGCACGCCTACGCAGCAGGCAAGTGGACCTTGAATCAAGTGATTCAACATTTAGTAGATGTGGAGCGCGTATTTGTATACCGCTTACTTTGGATCGTAAGGAGAGATCAGCAACCCTTGCCTGGATTTGATGAAAATAGTTTTGCCGCGAATGCCTCGGCAAGTCACCGGAAACTAACTGATTTGATCGATGAGTGGCTGTTACTTCGAAAAAGCACCGACCGGTTTATTGCTCAACTTTCTGATGAAGAGCTGGCCTGTACCGGCATAGCCAACGGGTCTTTGATTAGCGCTAAGGCACTCTGCTTTATTATATACGGACATATCCTGCATCATATAGACATCATAGATACCCGCTATCTTGATAAAGATTGAATGTAACTTTTACCTTAAAAAGGGAAATCCAGTTCTTTACCGTTACTAATTATGGGTCACGATTTGAGCACCAAGCGCCTGAGAGCCTGTCCCGTTTACCAAACCTTTCGCAAAAACAGTATAAATTTTTCCTGCCTGTAGCACAATATTTGAAAGAGTTAACACAGATGCGCCGCTCGCTTGAACATCAAATGTATAAGTACCCGCAGCGACTGGCGTAAAATTTTGATTAGCACTGGCCGTGGCCTGTGTCTCAAAGCTACGGTTGGCGAATACCGGAGTAAAGGTTGTTCCCGACAGGGTACCAACCGTCACGACTGGCGCATTGGGTGAAAGATGAAAAAACCTGAGGTGAGCTTGGCCGGCTGCAGGAACCGTAAGATTATCTTCTACTACAAATGCACCAATGGAAGCCAACCGATTATAGGCATAAACTGAATAAAAGTTATTAGCCGAAAAAGTCAGGTCTGCATTTATAACCGAACTAGTCGTACCCGTCGCGTTCACTTTAATATTGCGGGTACCGGCGAAAACCTTTACATATCCGGTAGCATCCGGAAAGTTGAGAGCAGCCGTATTCACTTTTATATTATCAACCAATAGATCAACGCCGGGCGCATCAGGAGAGGCATGAATTATGTTAACAGAAGCGGTTGCCTGGGGAGTTTCATCCTTATCGCAAGAGAGAAGAGATGCTGTTAAAGACAGGGCGATGAACATGTGCTTGAGATTCATAAATTACTATTTTGTACGTAAACGTACTTTCCACCCTATTGCATTTCAATGACCGTGATCTTATTTATCACATTTTGCGTCATTCCGCATAAAACAAAGAATGGCGGAGCCCGAAAATCAGAAAAGCCCCGGATGCAGATCCAGGGCTTTTAACGTCTCTATAATAATTGTACCGGAGATAGGACGATTATCTAACTCACTTGCCGGAGACTTGCTGGACTTTACGCTATGAACTTCAATGAATTAAATGGTGAAATGTCATTCAGTGACCCCAGGGCTAATATTTATTATCTTTGAGCTGTGAAATAGTATTTGGATGAATGAACTCTCTACATATAAAACCCAAATAAATGAGCTTTGTGTAAACCACAAGGTAAAGAGCTTATATGCCTTTGGGTCGGTGCTGGCTCCAAGTTTTAATCCCGAAAGCGACATTGATCTGATCGTAGATTTCAAGGACATTGACTTGACGGATTATGCCGATAATTATTTTGATCTGAAATTTTCCTTACAAGAATTATTTAAACGACCAGTTGATCTTTTAGAAGAAAAAGCCATCAAAAACCCATATTTCAAGCAAGTATTGAACGAGTCTAAAGAGCTTGTGTATGGATAATGAAATTAAAGTTTGGCTTTTTGATATTTCCAATGCAATTGCAGAAATCGAAAGCTTCTTTTCTAACATTCCGAAAGAATTCGCCACTTACAAAAACGACCTCCGCACAAGAAGAGCGGTGGAACGAAATATTGAAATTATTGGAGAGGCATTAAGCAGAATATTGACAAAAGATCCTGAGATCAACATATCTAATTCCAGAAAAATTGTTGATACCAGAAACAGGATCATACATGGGTATGACTCTGTTTCCGATGAGATAATTTGGGGAATAGTCATAAAACACCTCCCCCTCTTACAGATAGAAGTGCAGTCATTGATTGGTGATTAGCCAAGTAATTCTAGATAAGAAAAGGCCCCTCTGTGTCAAGGGGCCTTTCAAATGTTATTTTCTAAAATAACAGGGTACCGGGGAGCAGACTTGAACTGCCGACCTCAGGGTTATGAATCCTGTGCTCTAACCAGCTGAGCTACCCCGGCATTCACCAGAAGAGAGGC
>JBIIDB010000033.1:0-14170 GCA_044238505.1 Chitinophagaceae bacterium
TCGATATATCGCTATTTCAGCATTTCTTTTTATTGGCTGTTCCAAAAATAGCATAAGTGATAAAGAGAAAAGAGCTGATTTTACCACAAGCGATACATACACGACAGAGGTAAATAATCAACGTGCAAGGGCTATTTCCTCTATTCTTACTGATAAAAACTTTATCAAGCTAGCAGAAACGTTACGTAAAGTAGCAGTTATAAGCAATGCAAACGCCAGTGTTCTTGGCGAGCCTGCACTAAACGGTCTTTTGCAAGAATTAAAAACAGCGGCACGCGCAGAAGAGGCGCAAGCTATATTTGAAAAATACGGAGTCCCCAATTCAACAGAACTATTTAGTAATTTCAATAAACTACCCGGTTTGGCCACTGATCTGTTTTCAAAAAACGCAGCATTCCAAAACACAAGTAAAGAGGAGACTACAGAACTGTTGCAGGGCAGTATGCAAGCCCATTTCAACGAACATCCCATTACGTACAGAGAATTACTCAACGGAGACCAATGTTCACAAGCTTATGCGGTTGGGATGGCAGGATGTGAAAATACCTTCGTTATTGAAATCGCAGTAATATTTGGGGGAGTGTTTTTGGGCGTTTGGACTGGAGTTGGGATTATTCCAACTGCTGGTAGCGTAAGCGTTGCTATTGCAGCTGCTTGGGCTCATTTACATTCCTGCCAACAAGGCGTTGTTTCAAGCTGGAGAATTTGTCGAGCTAATAACCCAACTCATTAAATAAACGACTATGTCTTTTAAAAAGGAAGATCTCTTCTGGTACGTCACTATATGGAATATGTTTATCATGTCGCTTCCTAATGCGATTCAGGACAAAAGAATTGGATATTGGATTACGATTGGAAACTTATTTCTTATGATCGGCCTTTGTGCATATGTATTTATACACAATAAGCGAAATAATATTAAGCCCCGTAAAGGAGCTTTACCCATTCTTTTAATTGTATTTGGGTTCCTGATATTTGTTTTATGGGCAAGTGGAGTGCTAGGCAGAATGCTAGGCAGAATGTTTGCTTCTCACTGATTTGCTTCCCTTCTAAAACAGCTATTTTGTCGTGAGAATAATCCAACTCACTAATTATACTTTTCATATCTGAAAAATTAAACTGCTAGATAGTCACATTAAAATCTTATATGATTCTAAAAGAACTTTATAAAAAAGAAAGCATCTCTATCCGAGATGCCAAAATATGCGGGATAAGCTGTGAGATCGGTTACATAAAGAAATTCAAATGGCGCTGGATGGCTACCCAAATGAATCTTTTTATTTTTATTGGCAAGAGCAATAAAAAAATAGATGCGCGATTCCTAGAGGAGTTTTCAAATGATTGCTTAAAATACTCCATGGAACACTCGAGAGGGTGGCCAAGAGGAATACAAAGTGGAATTATTTCCATAGCCATATTGATAGGAGAGTCCGTTGATGACGAAGGAATTATTTTTTGTGAGCAAACGCCCAAAATGAAATGGGCAGCCTTAGAAATTCCGGTAATCTATAATCAGAAAGAAAAAAAGACAATTAAGTTTAAGTCAACCCCTCTTTGGGGGCTTATCTATTTCCCATTTATCAATAAAACCATAGATAAAGTAACCAAGCAGTTAAGCCAGTTATGAGTCTTATCTTTCCAAGATTCGATACCCTTATTGCCATTTCCTTGGGAGTGCCTGCATTTGTGTGCATGGCCATTTACCTTATCTACCAGCGTAAATGAAGTCAAGCCTTTCGACCCTGCCAGGAGATCAAAGCCCCTTATCGCTCCCGACTATTCAAAAAGATCATCACATACTGAATAAGCGTCACCACGGCAGCGAGTGCGGCGACCACATAGGTGGTTGCAGCCCACTTGAGCGCATCTTTAGCCATGGGATATTCTTCGGAATTGGTGATGTTGGTGCGATCGAGCCAAGCCAGCGCACGGTTACTCGCATCGAACTCAACGGGCAGGGTAACCAGACTAAACAGTACGGTAACTGACATTAAGATGATACCGATCAACAAGACGGTAGAATTGTTGGTAGAGGCCAGCAGAATTATGCCGGCCATGAGGATCCAGTTGACGATGTTGGCGCTGAACTGAACCACGGGTACCATCCGGCTTCTGAATACCAAGGGTCCGTAGGCGGTGGCATGCTGAACGGCGTGCCCGCACTCGTGGGCGGCCACGGCTGCGGCCGATACACTGGTGCCATGATAGACATCAGGGCTCAGGTTAACTGTCTTATTGAGTGGGTTGTAGTGATCGGACAAAAATCCCTCAACCGAGGTCACCGTCACATCGTAGATGCCGTTCTCGCGCAGCATTTTTTCAGCTATTTCCTTGCCGGACAATCCGTTAGAAAGAGGCTGTTTGCTGTAACGGGTAAACTTACCCTTGAGGATGGAAGAGACCAGAAAACTGATTCCCAAAAAAAGGAGGGATACCAGCATAATTTCGTTCGTCATGGATGATAAGGATTGATTTAATACTCAATATTACAACAAATTTATAGCCAGTCGGATGAGCGCTTTTTTTTGCGTCTTTTTGTCATTGTGGCGGGGGAAAATTACTTCAGCAGTTGCCGGGTTACCTTTTTGGAGTCACGCGGATAAATTATACAATAAATTGTTTATCAATGTTATACAGATTAAAAATACCCCCTTTGGCAGCTCCTGACAGCCAAAAAGTTTAACAGAAAAGTTATGCACAAACGGCAAATTTAATTTTTAATATCCCCCCCTCCTTGCTAATTTAGCAACAGAATTTAATGGGTTAGTAAGTAAAGGGTCAGTCGAAAGATTGGCCCTTTGCATTTTATAGAGATGAGTAAGACCAAGAGCAGTTTTTTTTGCCAGCAATGCGGACACGAAAGTGTCAAATGGATCGGGCAATGCCCCGGTTGTGGTTCCTGGAACAGCTTCGTAGAAGAGTTGGTACAAAAGGACAAGTCAAAAGATTTTATTGATTGGAAAGAGTTAGGGGGCGATAAAAGAGCCGGTCGCACCACTACGCTCGATGCGGTCAAAAGCAGCGAAGAAAAAAGGATCATCACTCCCGACAGCGAACTCAACCGCGTACTGGGCGGAGGCATTGTTCCCGGAAGTCTGGTGTTGGTAGCGGGCGAACCCGGTATCGGCAAATCGACCTTATTTCTGCAGAACGGATTGGGCATACAGGATGCGATAGTGCTTTATATAAGCGGCGAGGAAAGCGAGCAACAGATCAAGATGCGCGCCGATCGGCTGCAAACAAAGAATCCGCAGTTCTACCTGCTCACGGAGACCAACACACAGATCATCTTTCAGGAAATAAAAAAATTAAAGCCCCAGTTGCTGATCGTCGATTCGATCCAGACGCTGCAAACGCCACATATCGATGCCTCTCCCGGTTCGATCTCGCAGATCAGAGAATGTGCCGCCGAATTTCAGCGGTTTGCCAAAGAGACGAACACGCCGGTGTTTATGATCGGTCATATAACGAAAGAAGGGCAGATCGCAGGACCCAAAATGCTCGAGCACATGGTCGATACGGTGTTGCAGTTCGAAGGAGATCGTCATTACACCTACCGCATCTTGCGTACCCTTAAGAATCGCTTCGGCAGCACTGCCGAGTTAGGTATTTATGAAATGAATGATACCGGTATGCGGGCCGTCTTGAACCCGAGCGAACTATTACTGACCCAAAAAGACGAGCAGCTCAGCGGGATCGCGATCGCGGCCACTATGGAAGGCATGCGGCCTTTACTGATCGAAGTACAGGCCCTGGTCACTCCATCGGTCTATGGCACCCCCCAACGAACCGTGAGTGGATTTGACCTGCGAAGATTACAACTGCTGCTGGCGGTATTGGAAAAAAGAGGCGGATTTCAGTTCGGGACCAAAGATGTGTTTTTGAATATCGCCGGCGGATTAAAAGTAGAAGACCCTTCGATAGACCTGGCGGTGCTCTGCGCACTGCTCTCCTCATACGAAGATGTGGCACTGTCTCCGCGGCTTTGTTTTACAGGCGAAGTAGGATTGAGCGGCGAAGTACGGGCTGTCAATCGTATAGACCAGCGGATCGCCGAAGCGGCCAAGTTAGGCTTTGAAAAAATTATCGTGTCTCGCTACAATCAAAAAGAGAGCGGCGCTAAAAAGAATACGAAGGATCGGGGTATCGAAGTGGTGACCATGGCCCGGGTAGAGGACGTTTATCGCTATTTATTTTAATTTTTTTCTGTTGATTGCTATGCAAGCGCTCACGACACTCGGTGCTGCGATCGGCCAATTTTTCTATCCGCACGTTTGTGCAGGATGCGGTACGGACAAGCTGGAACAGGAAACCGCACTTTGCTGGTATTGCCTGGATGCGTTGCCGGCAACGGGTTTTGCGGGCCAGCGAGAGAATCCGGCCGAAAAGATCCTAAAAGGGCGTCTGCCCTTCGAGGCTGCACATGCCGGATTTTACCTGACCCGCGATTCGCTGATGGAGCAACTTATTTATCAATTCAAATACCAACGCCAGGAGACACTGGGAGAACAGTTGGGGCTGTTACTGGGAGAGCAACTCAAAGAGAGTGGCCGCTTTGAGCCAGAGGCCCTGGTACCCGTTCCGCTTCATCCCAAAAAAGTAAGACAACGGGGGTACAATCAAGCCACGTTGATTGCGAACGGAATTGCGAAACAGCTACAGGTACCGGTCATTGAGCAGGTGTTGATCAGAAAAAATTTTAGCGGAAGCCAGACCCGGCTGGGTCGACTGGGACGCTGGGAGAACAGCCGCTCTTTGTTTTGGATCGAACATCCGCACCGACTTCGCCACAAAAGGGTGCTGCTGGTCGACGATGTGCTGACCACGGGCGCCACGCTGGAATCCTGCGGTCTTCAGCTGGCGAATATCCCCGGTGTCAGCGTCAGTATGGCCACGGTTTGCATCTCCTCGCAGTAGGGTTCTCTTAACCTTTTTCACCTTGCGTTGTTACAGGTAACGAAATCTACCGTTATGAAACTTATCATCATCACTTTTCTTATGAGCATGCTCAGTTTTTCGGCCGGGTCGATCTACGACTTTACGGTCCCCGGCCTCGAAGGCAAAGACATTGCTTTCGCTGATTTTAAAGGCAAAAAGATATTGATTGTCAACACGGCTTCGCGCTGTGGCCTTACGCCGCAATACGAAGGGTTGGAGCAGCTGTATAAAACCTATGGCAAGAAGCTGGTGATCGTGGGCTTTCCGGCCAACAACTTTATGGGACAAGAACCCGGCTCGAACGAAGAGATCAGCGCCTTTTGTAAACGCAACTATGGCGTGAGTTTTCCGATGGCCGAAAAAATTTCTGTCAAAGGAAACGACACCCATCCCCTCTATAAGTATTTAAAGGAGCAAGCCAAGGCCAAGGACTTCAATGACCCGGTCAGCTGGAACTTCGGTAAATTTTTGCTCGACGAAAAAGGAGAGCTGATAGCCACCTTTTCGCCCCGCACCGAACCCATGAGCAAAGAGATCCTTGCGTGGCTCGACTGACGTCTAAAGACTTCGCTGCGTTTTATCTTTCGGATGAAGTACATTCGCCCTGATGCAATACGATCAGGTAATAGGACAGGCTCCGCTGCAGCAACAGCTAACCGAGCTGGTACAGCAAAACAGATTGAGTCATGCCCTGTTGTTTCTTTCTAAAGAAGGCAGCGGCGCGCTGGGACTGGCGATCGCTTTTGCGCAATATTTGGTTTGCGAGGCTGTACCTGGTTCATCGGCCCAGGCCCCCTGTGGCACCTGCCCGGCTTGTAAAAAAGCTATACAGCTCATTCATCCCGACATTCATTTTTCGTACCCTACCGTCACCAAAAAGCCCGGAGAGAAACCTATTGCCACAGACTTTATTACGGAATGGCGCTCCTTCGTTCAACTGCATCCTTATGGCAATCTGTTCGACTGGATCGAAATGATCAAGACCAAAGAGAACAGTCAGGGTAAGATCACTTCCGAAGAATGCAATGATATTATTAGAAAACTAAGTTTAAAAAGTTTTGAGAGCCCCTGGAAGATCCTGATTTTGTGGCTGCCCGAGCTGATGGGGAACGAAGGAAATAAACTGCTAAAACTTATTGAGGAACCGCCGCCCGATACGTTATTGATGCTGATCAGCGAGAACGAAGCGCAATTACTGCCAACGATCGTAAGCCGCTGTCAATTGATTAAAGTGCCCGCACTCGAAACGGCAGCGATCGAAAAAGCATTGATAGAGCGAAACAACACACCCGCCTCACTGGCCGCACAAGTGGCTCCGCTCTGCGAGGGTAATTACCGAGAAGCATTGCAACTGGTACAGCATGCCGAAGAGGATTGGCAATTGCTGGTACGCGATTGGCTCAACGCGATACTAAAGACCGGACCGGTGGCGCAGACCAAATGGGTCGAGGAGATCAGCCGGTTGGGTCGGGAAAAACAAAAACAATTCGTTCGCTATTTTATTCATTTACTCGAGCAGGCAGTACACTTGCGTATCCGGGGTGCCCAATACCTGATCAGCGAAAAAGAAAGGGATTTTGCCGAACGGCTCAATAAGATCGCGGGTATCGAACAGCAAGAGGCCATGGTCAATGAGCTAGACCAGGCCCATTACCAGATTGAGCGCAACGCCAATGCCAAGATCTTGTTTCATGCGCTCACCATCAGACTTTACCACATCATTCAGGACAAATCCGTATTTTCGCTATCATGAGTTGTTCGGGCTGTGGCACTGCAACTGGCAGTAAACCAAATGGATGTAAAAGTAACGGGGGATGTAGTTCCGGCGGTTGTAATCGTATGAATGCCCATGACTGGCTCAAGAACCTTCCCCTGGCCGACACAGAGGGCCAATGCCGCGTTATTGAAGTGAGTTTTAGCCAAGGTACTCGCAAGGATTTTTTTACGAACCCCACCTTACAGCCGCTAGAAAAAGGAGACCTCATTGCCGTAGAGGGCGTCAGTGGGTTCGATGTAGGTGAAGTGTCGCTGACCGGAGAGATCGTGCGATTGCAGTTAAAGAAAAGAGGCGTAAAGGAATTTCATCCGGAAATGAAAAAGGTATTGCGACTGGCTACCGAACGTGATATTGAACAATGGAAACAAAGCAAGAGTCGCGAAGCCGAAGCAGTAATTCGCAGCCGCGCCATTGCCAAACAATTACGACTCGACATGAAAATCAGCCAGGTCGAGATACAGGCTGATGGCAGAAAAGCAACGTTCTTTTATATTGCAGATGGCAGGGTCGACTTCAGAGAACTTATTAAGGTATATGCCACTGAGTTCAAGGTAAAAGTAGAAATGCGCCAGATCGGTGCCAGACAAGAGGCAGGAAAGGTTGGTGGCATCGGCAGTTGCGGACGAGAGCTCTGTTGCAGCACCTGGCTCACCGATTTCAAATCAGTCAATACCGCAGCGGCCCGTTACCAGAACTTATCGATCAACCAGACCAAGCTGAGCGGACAGTGCGGACGACTCAAATGTTGTCTTAACTACGAGCTGGATACGTACCTGGATGCCTTGCAGCATTTTCCGGATAATTGTGATGTACTGCAAGTGGCCAAGGGAAATGCCTTTTTGATTAAAAAGGATATTTTCAAGAACCTGATGTGGTATACGTTACCCGACAGCAACAAACAATATCCGCTATCGATCGATCGCGTTAAGAAGATCAAAGAACTCAACAGACAAGGCGTGCGCCCCGAAGAGCTCGAACCGGTAGAGATCGTATCATCCAAACCTAAAGAAGAAGAACCCGAGTTTGTAGAACTGGTCGGACAGATCAGTCTCAAGTCTCTCGATAGAGCTGCGCAGAAAAAAAGAAGACAACATCAAGGTAATCGCCCCGATCAATCTCGCCGCGAAGGCGGACCCGGCCAACAAAGGCCGCAACAACGAGGACCCCAACAGGGTGGCTCCCCCCAGGGCAGAGGACCACAAGACGGTAACCCACAGGGTGGAAACGCCCCCAGAGGCGGAGGCCCTTCTCGCCAGCCATCGCGCGGCCCTAGGCCCCCGCGTGGACCCAGACCTCCTCAACAGGGATCGGGTAATTAATTTTTTTACTGATCGGCTCCGATGGCAGCATACAGCGCATCCTGAATTTTTCCGCGTACCTGCAACTGTGATAATTTATTGTTGTCGCGAGTGGGGTGAACGCGATTCGATAAGAAGATATAGACCAGGTCGCGTTGTGGATCGGCCCAAACGCAAGTACCGGTAAACCCGGTATGACCAAAGGTGGCTGCAGAGGCCCATAAAGAAGGGTAGGGATCTTTTCGTGCTTTGTTGTCAGATTCGGGTTTATCAAAGCCAAGTCCGCGGCGACTGCCGTTGCGCTGGTAACTGGTAAAGAGTCGAATGGTTTCGGGTTGCAGATAGCGTCGCCCCTGGTAGACGCCGTTATTCAGCAACATCTGGTACAAGATGGCCAGATCGTAGGCACTCGAAAATAATCCCGCGTGACCGGCCACCCCACCCATCAGTGCCGCTCCCTCATCGTGCACATCCCCACGCGTGGTCTGACGACGAAACTGTTTTTCGTTCTCCGTCGGAATCAACCGATCGGCCTTGAATCGATCAAGGGGTTTAAAGCCTGTCGCGTACATCCCCATGGGTCTGTAGAAATGCTCCTGGCAAAAAGCATCAAGGGATCGGCCCGATAGTTGCTCAACAATATTCCCCAGGAAAATAAAATCATTATCACTGTACACATAATTTCCGACAACGCCCAGTGGGCTTTGCAAGATGCGTTGACGAATACTGTCTTGCCAATTGTTACGCACATAAAGATTTTCAGCCACGCGCAGCGTAAAACCGGGCTTGGCTATCGAAGAGAAAATACTGCTGTCGGGTGTCCCCTTGTCGGTGAGCGTCTCTTTATAGAATGGAATAAAAGGAACCAACCCTGCCTGGTGCAGTAATACATCACGTATCAAGAGATCTTGCTTATTGGAGCCACGCACCCATGGCAGATAATCTCCTACACGAGCGTCTAATCGAAGTTTACCTTGTTCGTAGAGCTTCATAACAGCTACGGTAGTGGCAGAGATCTTGGTCACCGAAGCCAGATCGAAAATACTTTCGGGGACCACGGGTTGGCTTTGTGCATAATCGTAATGCCCGTAGGCCTTATGAAAAAGAATCTCCCCCTTATGCACGGCCAGCACCACGCAACCCGGAAAGGCCTTTTGCGCTATGGCATTGTTGACTACAGCATCTACCCTCCGAAAAGCAACGTTCTTTCTGTTGGCCGAGACCGGAACCGGCCTTTCCTGAATACCCGCTCCAAAAGAGTACTTACATACTGACACAGGCAATACTCCCTTAGCGGCAAATTCTCCCAGTAGCCACTGCGCGGCTACCGATTGCGTAATCTCGTCATCTTGATAGGCGGCCACCAAAAAGCGAGCCTCACATACATGCTTTAGCGCTTGTACATTACCAAATACTATGCTGATGGCAGAATCAGATTGCAGGGCCTGGTGCAATTGCAAGGCCTTTGCGCCGATACCGAAATTAGCCATCGGCTTATTGGAAAATCCTTGCAGCCCTATCACAAAAAGATCGTAGCGACCACCTGCTTTGAGTGCAGTCACAACACTGTCTACATTGATCGTGCTGTCTTGTAACGAAAAGGAGTACAAGTCGGCGCCTAACTGCTCTTGGAGTTGCTGACCAAAGACACTCGTTGTGGCACCCCCCAATTGGATATAGGCCAAGCGACGATCCCCTTTTTGTAACGGTAAAACAAGCGAAGCCGGAGTCTTGCTAAGAACAGTGAGTCCCTTTCGGGCCACCTCTTCACGAATTGCATCGGTAGCCGCGTTCAGGTCGGCGACCAGGCGCGTGGTGTCAATGAGCTGCGCACGATAAAGCCCGAGATTATATTTTTCTTGCAATACTTTTTTGACTTTGTTGTCAACATCCCCTTGTTGCAACCGTCCGTCTTGTATGGCCGCCTTGATAGCAGCGATCGATTCAGGTACGCTGGCCGGTAAGCAAAGCATATCGTTGCCGGCAATGATGGCCTCTACCGAAATGGTGCCGCCGGGAAAGTATTTGGCAACCCCCTTCATCTCGAGCGCATCCGTGAATGTAAGCCCGTTGTACTGAAGTTTATTGCGCAGCAGTTCCGTTACGTTATTACGCGAAATAGAAGTAGCGCGTCGGGCCGCAGTATCGATGGCCGGTATGGCCAGGTGCGCGATCATCACACTGCCAACACCGGCAGAAAAAATGGCCCGAAACGGAACCAGCTCCATCGAATCGAGCTGGGCCATCGACTTGTTGATGACAGGCAGATCGTAATGAGAATCGACCGCTACATCGCCATGGCCCGGAAAATGTTTGGCACAGGCCATGATGCCGGCATCTTGCATCCCTTTCATATAAGCAATGCCCATGCGACTCACCTTGTTGCGGTCTTCGCCGAACGAACGAAAACCGATCACAGGATTATCGGGATTATTATTGACATCTACCACGGGCGCATAGTTGACATGTACTCCTAGGCGCTTGCATTGTTCACCGACAGCCACCCCCATGCGATACACGAGATTTTCATCTTGCAAGGCTCCGAGCGTTAACTGGTACGGGAACCGGGTTACACTGTCGAGTCGCATGCCCAATCCCCATTCGCCGTCGATCGTGACCATCAGAGGAGTGCGGGCCAATTGCTGGTAGCGATTGGTCAGCAGCGCCTGCCGAACGGGGCCTCCCTGAAAGAAACAAAGCGCCCCCACGTTATACTCAATAATATCGCGCTCTACCTTGGCCACATGTTCGGGACCCAGATTGGAGTGGGCCCGAATGACCATCAGTTGCGCAATGCGCTGGTCTTCGGTCAAGCTGGCAAAGACACTGTCGACCCAGCGTTGCCGGGCCTTATTGAGGGGAGATTGGGCCCGGACAGACAGAAAAGATAAGGACCCCAAAAAAGCGATCGTCAGTAACACTCTCATGAAAAAACATTTAGTGGCAGGAAAATTAAAAATACTCTTTTTACCGTAATCGACTACCGTCAACCCACGCGGTGGTCACAGATAAAAAAGCAAGCCCGGCACCTCCTCTTATCACTGGTAAAACCGTATTTTTGAAGGCTTAATCCGAGCCGTCCCTTGATTACCGTTTTACCAGACCATATCGCCAATCAGATCGCAGCGGGCGAAGTTATACAACGCCCCGCCAGTGCTGTCAAGGAGCTGCTCGAAAATGCCGTTGATGCCTCGGCTACAGCGATACAGCTGATCGTGAACGATGCGGGCAAATCACTGGTACAAGTAGTAGACAACGGCAAGGGAATGGATGAGGAGGATGCAAAACGTTGCTTTGGTCGACATGCCACCTCCAAGATCAGCTGCATCGAAGATCTGTTCTGTATTCAGACCATGGGATTTCGGGGAGAGGCCCTGGCCTCTATTGCTGCCGTAGCTCAAGTAGAGCTACGCACTCGTACGGCAGCAGCCGATACAGGATTTTATGTAGAGGTCGAAAATAGCCAGCTGATAAAGACGGCGCCGGTGGCAGCTCCGCCAGGTACCAGCGTGGCCATGAAAAATTTATTTTTTAATGTTCCGGCCCGGCGCAACTTTTTAAAAAGTAATGCGGCCGAGATGCGGCACATTATAGATGAGTTTACGCGGGTCGCCTTGGCTTTCCCCGCGATCACCTTTAGTCTGCATGCCAATAATCAACAACTCTTTCAACTCGAAAGCGGCACCCTCAAACAACGGATCGTACAATTGATGGGAGCCTCGTATGAATCGAGACTTGTAACCGTTAAAGAAGAGACCGATTACCTTACTATACGTGGCTTTGTGGGCAAACCCGATACGGCCCGTAAAACAAGAGGCGAGCAATACTTTTTTGTCAATAACCGGTTTATCCGAAGTGCTTACCTGCACCATGCGGTCATGAATGCCTTTCAAGGGATGCTGGCACCCGATCATTTTCCACTCTATGTACTTTTTATCGATCTTGATCCGCAACAGATCGACATCAATGTTCACCCTACCAAGCAAGAGATAAAATTTGAGGATGAGAAAATCGTGTATGCCTTCGTGCAAGCGGCCGTAAAACACGCACTAGCCCAATTCAGCATTACCCCTACACTTGATTTTGACCTGGATGCTTCTATTCAGCAACTGTCCTCGATTCAACAGCCATTTACCCAAGAAAAAAGATCGGCCGCTGCCGACAGTTCAATTTTTAAAAGCTTTACCCAAAAGAACCAGGCCCATCTGATTCAACCCAGTGGCTTTACTCCTTACTCCTCCGACTGGCAGACCAGCGAACCCGCATCCGTCACTGAGGCTCCCTTGTTGTCTTACGCAACCGAAGAAGAACCCATTACTGTTACGGGTCTCCTTGATACGTACATCCTTTACCCCCACCGAAATGGCCTTTGGCTGATTGATCAGCAAGGTGCGCATGAGCGGATTCTCTATGAGCAATGGCAGGATAGCAGTGCCGAACAGCCGGTGCCGGCCCAACGTACCTTGTTTCCGGTCACGCTTTCGTTGGCGCCGGCCGATGCGGCCTTAGTACAGGAACTCAGCCCGACGTTGGAGTCGCTGGGGTTTTTGCTGGAGCCTAATGGCCCCACCTCGTTTATGGTGCAGGGAACCCCTTCGGATCTTCCATCAGGCCAAGAAAAGACGATCATAGAGTCGATGCTCGAGCAGTATAAGCATTTCAATACTGATGCCGGCTATACCCTGCGGGAAAAACTGATTCGCTCACTGGTTAAGCTTCGCTGCATCAAAGCCGGCACTGCGCTGAGTGAAAAAGAAATGCGACAGCTGGTGGTGCAACTATTGGCCTGTCAGCATCCCGGTCAAACCCCCGATGGAAAGGCCACCTATCTTGCCATTGAAAAAAATTATTTAGCAGGCTTATTCGGCAGGTGATCAACAAGGCTATCAATACCGAGCCCGGATGGCCGACAAAAATTTTTCGATCTGGCGTCGAACAGTTGTAGCAGAAGATTGATGATTATTGACCATCACAGAAAAAGCCAGCCATTTTCCTTTTCGAGTCTGTAAGAATCCGCTCAGGGCCACCACGCCACTCAATGTTCCTGTTTTGGCATAGATGGCGGTGCTGTCGGCCACATAGTAACCGCTCAATGTTCCTTCGTTACCATGAGGAAAGATGGCCTGAATACGGGACCAGCTAAACTCCTGCCTCATCCGAGCCAAAATAGTCACCATGTCTTGTGGTGTAAACAAGTTATAGCGACTAAGTCCCGAACCATCGACCCACCGGGGCGTTTGGGGTAAGCCTTTGAGATCGGTGGCGAGAAGCGTATCGATCAACTTTCGATCGCTCATATAGCCTAACAAGCGCTGACTTACCATCAACAGGCTTTGCTCGGCAAAAAAGTTATCGCTGCGATGCATCAGCGGAATCAATAGCGAATCGGTAGGCTGCGAAAACAACAGCTGCCCTTGTAGCGGATTGCCATCGAGGCTTACCGATGCGGAGAGCCCCATCTTTTGAAGCGTGTCTTGTAAAAAAATAAAGTTGGTGACACCTCGATTGGTCTTGTAGGGTATGGTGGTCTTGGTGAATGACCTGCCACCCCTGCTGATCGAAAAAAGGTTTTCGTCTTGGCTTCTGGATATAGAAAAGTTACCACCGCTACCCAGTAACTGTATCATGGGTTCCTTGATAAAAGGAAACCGAAGCACCAGCGACGGGGTGGCTTTTAATTGCTGATCACGTACCTCGAATTGCACCAGATTTCCATAGAGCGGAAATGCACTTCGCTCAGCGAGATACGGCTCTTGATAATCATCCCACGACCAGCCGCTGCCGTAGGCGTCGAAGCGATCGCGTACAGCGTACTGCAGCACGACATGTTTTTTAGAAGTCAGCATTTTTTGCCACAAGGGCTGTACCAAAAAATCGGGATGTAAAAAGCTGGGGTCTCCCTGGGGCTGCACATACAGCGTATCGGCAGTCTCCCGCACCAAAGCCGCCGGAAGCCGTTCTCCAAGATGCTTCATGGCTGCGTAGCAGGTAGGTATCTTGGTATTGCTGGCCGGCACAAAATATTTGTGCCCGTTTTGATTGTACCAATACGTATTCGAAGTCAGGTCCAGCACACTTACTCCCCAATGAGATTTATTGAAGGCCTCCGCAGAAGCCAGTTGACGATGGGCGATTTTTTGTACTTGCTGCTGGGTGC
>JBIIDB010000034.1:0-14125 GCA_044238505.1 Chitinophagaceae bacterium
GCAAACACGATCGGATTTTTGGCCATGCTCTTGACCATCTCTTTCGAAAGAATCCCGCCTTTACTCAGCCCAATGAACACATCGGCATCTTTCATGGCTTCTGCCAGGGTCAGGTTCTTTCCTTTGGCAACAAATTCTTTTTTCAGTTCGTCCAGATCGGTGCGACTTTCATGTACCAGCCCTTTACTGTCGTAGACCCAAAAGTTTTCTTTGCGCGCTCCCAGCGCCACGTAGAGTTTCATACAGGCAACGGCTGCGGCTCCGGCACCGCTTACCACAAAGCGCAGTTTTTCCATCTTTTTTTTCTGCAACTCGCAGGCATTGAGCAGGGCAGCGGCACTAATGATGGCCGTACCGTGCTGGTCGTCGTGCATGATAGGAATACGCAGCTCTTCTTTTAACCTTTTTTCTATGTAGAAACATTCAGGTGCCTTGATGTCTTCCAGGTTGATTCCTCCGAAAGTAGGCTCCAGTGCTTTGACAATAGCTACGAATTTCTCCGGATCTTGTTCATTGATCTCAATATCGAAAACATCGATATCCGCAAAGATTTTAAAGAGTACACCCTTTCCTTCCATCACAGGCTTGCCGGCCTCAGGGCCGATGTCACCCAATCCCAATACAGCGGTGCCGTTACTGATGACCGCTACCAGATTTCCTTTAGCAGTGTATTTATAAACATTTTCTTTATTGGCGGCTATCTCCAGACAGGGCTCGGCCACTCCGGGTGAGTAAGCCAGCGAAAGGTCTCGTTGTGTTTTCGCTTCTTTTGTGGGAACCACTTCGATTTTTCCAGGTCGCCCTTTGGCGTGGTACTCAAGGGCCTGTTGTTTGCGTAGGTCGTGCTGCATAATTCGGTGTTGAGTTACTTCAATGCGTGTGCGTCTCAAATGGCATGCAAGGTACGATAAAATAGGGGTGTAGCTACTTAGCAGACCCATGCCTGCTGCCATGTAAAGAATTCCTTAAGGCGATAGGTTTGCGCCCAGCCAGGCCATCATGGCTGTTCCATAAACGATGGCTTCTTCATCAACCTGAAAGCGTGACGTGTGTACACCATAGGTGTTACCCAGTGCGGGGTTTACGATCCCCAGTCTAAAAAAACAACCGGGTATTTGTTGTGCGTAATAACCAAAATCTTCGGCTCCCATACGAACTTCTGTCTCGCTTATATTTTTTTCGCCCACCAACTGGGCCGCCAGTGGCACTACTTGTTGATGTAGTTTCTCGTCATTGTGCACACAAGGGTAGCCAATATCGATATGCAGCAAGGCCTCGCCGCCCATAGAAGACACTACTTGCTCAGTTACCTGTCTGATCAACTGGTGTGCTTTCATTCGCCAGGCCTCGTTCATGGCACGAAACGTACCCATCAGTTTTACCTGATCGGGTATTACGTTGGTGGTATTTCCGCCCTGAATGGAGGTTATGGATAGTACCGTAGGATTAAAAGGATCATTGTGACGACTGATCAATTGTTGCAGGGCCGTAATAAGGTGTGCGCTGATCAAAATGGGATCGGTAGTAAGATGAGGAGAAGCTGCGTGGCCTCCTTTTCCCTTGATCGTAATGTAAAGTTCATCGGCACTGGCCATAACTTTGCCGGCACGGAACGAAAAGGCGCCGGTAGGCAGCGTCGTACTCACATGAAGGGCAAGTATAGCTTGCGGAGAGGGATTGTTCAGTACCCCGTCTCTGATCATCAGCGAAGCCCCGCCCGGATTTTTTTCTTCTCCGGGTTGAAAGATGAGTTTAACGGTTCCTTCCCATTCGGAGCGGGTTTCTTGTAACAGACGCGCTGCTCCTAAAAGACAAGTGGTATGTACATCGTGCCCGCAGGCATGCATGATACCTTCTTTTACAGAGCGATACGGAAGATCGTTTTCTTCCTGAATAGGAAGCGCATCCATATCGACTCTGAGCGCGATTGTTTTTTTACTTGGATTCTTCCCTTCGATACAGGCCACCACGCCCGTAGTGGATAGCAAGTGGCTGGCAATGCCGCATTCACGCAATTTTGCCTGCACAAAAGCGGCGGTCTCTACCTCTTGATAGCTTAACTCAGGATGGGCGTGCAAGTGTCTTCTCCAGCCGATCAGTTCGTCGGCGTGCTGTTGGGCCCATTGCAAAAAGGGGTTTTGCATAGCACAAAAATAAGGGATGAGGTATTGCGGGAGTTCAATCCGGCAGATTCACTTCTTCTTCTCCCGATCCTTTTAGTTTTACCTCTATGATATCATTGATGATAAAAACGCCTTTTGGAAACAACAATTCCAGTCTTCGCTGGTATTGCTCTGCTTCTTTGCGCTCTTTGAAGTTTCCGGCCTTGACCCGGTAATAAGGAGATTGGTGAAACAGATAGGCCTTAAGTTCTGGAAAGGATGAATACACTTTTGTCTTTGCAGCCAAGGCCTCTTCGCGAAGGGTCGTGCTGATGACCAACAGCCGGAATCCTTTGTCTTGACGCCGGGCCTGTCGACTGGTCTCTTCATTGACCTGTATTTGTTTTTTGATCAGCAAATCAACACGAGGATCCTTTTGAACGCTGATTCGGCTATTGTCGATGGATTTAATGAAGAGACTGTCTTGCGCCCAAAGGGAATGCAGGAGTGATCCTGCCAAGAGCACCTGCATCAACCAAATAAGTCTAAACATACACCAAAGTTACTTTACCTGCGGTGATTCAGGCTAGTAAGATGCACCTGACCCGGCAATATGTTGAATAGGGTGCCAGGTTGTCTTGATCTCTTGCAAGTCCAGGATCAGGTAAGGAGACTGCGCTTTATTCACCGCCCAGTTCGTGAAAGGCCAGTGGATCACGCGTTTGAGATTTCCGGTCGCTTTGGTTCTAAGTGACCCGAGCGTAACGGGATCTCGTTGCGTGCAAACCAGCGCGTTGACATCGCGGTGCGCTGCTATCCAGGGTAAGAGTTCGGCGCTGCTCCCTGTCAAAATATTAACAACTCCTCCGGGCACATCGGAGCTGTGCAATACTTCGGCCAGGCTAATGGCGCATAATGATCTTTTTTCGTCGGCCAGTACTACGGCCGTGTTTCCTCCGGCCAGACAGGGCGCCAGCACACTCACAAGGCCCAATAGCGGGCTGGTGGGTGCAAAAATGGCCACTACGCCCATAGGCTCGCACACAGAAAAGTTGTAATGGCTGGAGGCTACGGGATTGATCGTGGTAAATAGGGCTTGGTATTTATCGCACCATCCTGCGTAGTAGATCAATCGATCAATGGCGCCATCTGTTTCAAGAAGGGCAGCGCTGCGCGATAGCCCCTGCAGTTGCAACTCGGCCACAAACTGGTCTTTTCTGGCTTCGAGCATTTCAGCGATCCGATACAAGATCTGGCCGCGGTTGTTGGCAGCGCGCTGGCTCCAGCTCCCGAGTGCGGTCCGAGCCGCCACAATAGCTTCCCGACTGTCTTTGCGCGAAGCCAGACAGAGGTTGGCAATCTTATTCCCGTTCGCATCGAGTGCCGCAAAGGATCTGCCCGATTCCGTGCGGGGAAATTGTCCGCCAATGTAAAGCTTGTAGGTTTTTAAGACCGAAATTCTCTTGTTAGATTTTTTCATAGCGCTGCGTTAAAACGAAACATAAGGTAACAAGCCATGTAGTCCCCCTTCTCTGCCATAGCCACTCTCTTTGTAGCCGCCAAAAGGAGAGGTCGGATCGAACAGGTTATACGAATTAGCCCAGACAACACCGGCCTTAAGGCGTTTACTCATATTAAAAATGCGAGATCCCTTGTCTGTCCATACGCCCGCACTGAGTCCGTAGGGTGTATTGTTGGCTTTCTCAATTACCTCATCTTCTGTTCGGAATGTAAGAACGGAGAGTACAGGTCCGAAGATCTCTTCTTGTGCCAACCGACTGCTTTGTGCCACTCTGGTAAACAAGGTGGGTCGGCAGAAATATCCTTTCTTGGGAAGGGCGGCTGCACTTTCGTAGTGCAGACATCCATCTTTCTTTCCCAGGCGAATGTAGTAGTTGATCTTCTCCAGTTGTTCTGCCGAATTGATGGCGCCGATGTCGGTATTCTTGTCCATTGGATCACCCACCAGCAGCGTGGCCATTCGGTCTTTTAGTTTTTGTATAAAGAGTGGAGCGATCGATTCTTGTACATACAACCTCGATCCGGCGCAGCAAACATGTCCCTGATTAAAGAATATTCCATTCACCACACCTTCTACGGCTTGGTCTATAGCAGCGTCACTGAAAATAATATGGGCGGCTTTGCCTCCCAGCTCCAGGGTCAGTTTTTTGGCGCTACCGGCGGTTTCTTGCTGAATCAATTTTCCAACAGCAGTCGAACCGGTAAAAGCAATTTTATCGATGCCGGGATGTCGAACCAAATCGGCACCGGTAGCCCCGGCACCGGTAATAATGTTGACCACGCCGGGAGGCAGATCGGCCTCTTGAAAAATAGAAGCCAGTTTGAGAGTAGTGAGCGAGGTGGTCTCGGCAGGCTTCAGCACCACGGTATTGCCGGTGGCCAGTGCGGGTGCGATCTTCCAGGCTGCCATCAGCAGCGGAAAATTCCAAGGCGTGATTTGTGCAGCTACTCCGATGGGTTGGGGCGTTCTCTTTGGAAAGGCATATTCTAATTTATCGGCCCAGCCGGCATAGTAGAAAAAATGATTACAGGCCATCGGCACATCAAAGTCGCGGCTCTCCCGAATGGGCTTTCCCCCATCGAGTGTTTCCATTACACTCAACTCGCGGGCTTGTTCTTGCATAAGCCGGGCTATTCTGAAAATATATTTGCCTCGCTCGGCGGGAGGCATTTTTTTCCAGTATTTATCAAAGGCCTTACGGGCAGCTGCCACGGCTTTGTCTACGTCTTTGGTTTGGGCAACGGCTGCTCGGTACAATTTTTTTTCAGTGGCCGGGTTGAGGCTGTCCATGTAAGTTCCCTGCACGGGCTGCTGCCATTTACCATCTATAAACAAATCATATTGCTCGTTGATGCGCGCAATGGCAGTAGACTCAGGTGCCGGCGCATACGTCCATCCGGCACCTAGTCTCAGTGGCGGTATACTCGATTTATTTTTTTTTGTAGCCATAGTTGAATAGTCTTCGCTGAAATAATTAGTCTACACTAAAATAATTGGCCGATTGGTAGCAGCCTTCTTTCTCTTTGGCGATCTGCATAAGCACATTGTTAGCCAAACTGCTGGCACCAAAGCGAAACCAATGCGGATCCATCCAGTCGGCTCCCAGGGTCTCATTGAGCATCACCAGGTAGTGCAAGGCAAGTTTTGCGGTTGAAATACCTCCTGCAGGTTTCATTCCGATCATAGTGCCGGTCTTGTAGTAATGATCGCGAATGGTTTCGAGCATGACCAGCGTGACGGGTAGGGTAGCTGCCGGCTGAATTTTTCCGGTCGACGTTTTTATAAAATCAGCCCCTGCGGCAATAGCCAACTGGCTGGCTTTGCGTACGTCATCGAGTGAGCCCAGCTCGCCGGTCTCTAAGATCACCTTTAACCGAGCAGTGCCACAGGCATCTTTAATAGCAGCGATCTCATCGAAAACATAGGCATATTCTCCTGACAGAAATTTTCCGCGGCTGATCACCATGTCTATTTCGTCGGCCCCTTGTTCTACGGCAAATTTTGTGTCAGCCAGCTTTATCGAAAGATCGCTTTGCCCAGCCGGGAAGGCGGTGGCCACTGAGGCTACTTTTACCAACGAGCCGTGTAGCGCTTTTTTAGCGGTTTTAACGTGAGGGGGGTATACGCAAATGGCGGCTACAGTCGGCAGCCCCTCAAACGCATCATGCAAGTGCAGGGCCTTATAGCAGAGTTGCTCAACTTTTCCGACACTGTCTTTTCCTTCTAGGGTGGTCAGGTCAATCATGCGAAGGGTTAGCAAAAGCCCTTGCATCTTGCTGGCAGCCTTAATGCTACGCTTGGTAAAGCGCACAGTCCTTTCTTCTACACCCGTTTGGTCTATGGCAGGGCCCGCCAGCAGCGAAGACTTAAAAAAAGCAGGCCGGGTTATTTTCATGCGAAGCTTTGATGACTAAAAATAAAACTAATTAGTTATCATTGTTGCCCGTTTCTCCTAACTTTCATAAAAATCCAATCATGGCCTTGAACAGATCTCTTTGCACCCTGCTGCTTTTGCTGAGTGGCCAGGTGTTGATGGCGCAAGCCACCTTTCCCGAAAACGGAGTGGCCGACCCCAGACTGGGTCACTATGCCTTTACGCATGCTACCTTGGTAAAAGAGGCCGGCACCACGCTGAGCGATGCAACGCTAGTTATTAAAGACGGTCGTATCGTGGCTCTTGGTACTGGCTTGCCAGTGCCCGCCGGTGCTGTTGCGATCGATTGCAAAGGGAGATATATCTATCCCTCTTTTATAGACATCTATGCCGATTATGGCATTCCGGCTGCCACCACAACGCGTGGCGCTGGTGGCGGCGGTTTTGATTTTCTGCGCCCCTCACAGCTGGAGTCGACACAAAAAGGACCTTACGGATGGAACCAGGCCCTTCGGTGCGATGTGCAGGCCCACACCCAATTTGCCACGGATGAAGCCAAGGCCAAACCATTGCGTGAGTTGGGATTTGGTACGGTGCTGACCCATGTTCGTGATGGTATAGCAAGGGGGACGGGTGTCGCCGTTACATTGGCCAACGAGAAAGAGAATCTGGTTATCCTCAAAGAAAAGGCATCAGCTCATTACTCGTTCAGCAAGGGTAGTTCGCAGCAGAGTTACCCTACTTCTATGATGGGATCGATCGCGTTGCTTCGTCAAACTTTTCTCGATGCCCAGTGGTACAAAACGCAACCCGTTGAAGAGGGCGTTAATTTGACACTGAAATCGTGGAATGAAACACAGTCGTTGCCCCAGATATTCGAGGCCGGTGACAAATGGAATGCATTGCGGGCCGATCGTATCGGAGACGAATTCGGGGTGCAATATATCATCAAGGCCGGTCAGACCGAATACCAGCGTGTAGCTGATATGAAGGCCACTAATGCCCCCTTTATTTTACCGCTTAATTTTCCGCTAGCACAAGATGTGGAAGATCCAGCCGAAGCTCGCTTTGTGGCACTCAATGACATGAAGCATTGGGAGCTGGCTCCTACAGCGCCCGCCGCCTTTGAAAAAGCCGGTATACCTTTTTGTCTGACCACAGCTGATCTTAGCAGCCTGGGCTCTTTTGCCCGCAATTTGCAAAAGGCCAGAGAATACGGATTAAGTGACGAGGCTGCATTAGAGGCCCTTACCAGAACTCCTGCCAAAGTATTGGGTATGGACGATAAGGTCGGAAGTCTGGAGGTAGGTAAACTGGCCAATTTTTTGGTGATGACAGGTCCTGTTTTTAATGAAAAGACCCTGCTTTTGCAAAATTGGATCCAGGGAATAAAATACACTATACGCGAAGATGCCGCGGCCGCCAATGGCCTCTATCAGCTTACCGTCAATACTGTCTCCGGAAAAGAGACATACCAGCTCGAGATGAAGTCTGTAAGCAGCGCCACCGTATCTGCAAAAGACACCTTACTTTCTAAATTTAGTTTTGACGGCAAGCAAGTCAAGATCAGTTTTGCGCCGGCTCCCGTTCGCCAGCGTCCGGCTGCCGGAGCTGACAGCATGCGCAGAAGTTTTGGAGCCGGAGCACCCGGGGGGCGCTTTATGGGAACTACGGAGCAGCCTCTGCCCGCCTCGGCAACCCGCCTCAGCGGTATCGCTAATGGCACTGAGTGGAATGGGGTGGGAACCGATTCGTTGGGTAATCCGTTAACGTGGACGGCGACCCTCATCAAGTTGAGTGCCCCTGCTCAGGTCGATTCTGCTAAGAAAAAAGATATGCCCCAGCTTGGCAAGGTGGTCTATCCCTTCGTTCCCTTTGGGTGGGACGAAGGAAGTCAACCCAAGACCGAGACCCTGCTGATCAAGAACGCAACCGTTTGGACTAACGAAAAAGAAGGCGTTCTGAAGGAGACGGATGTCTTGCTCAAGGGTGGAAAGATCGCCGCAGTGGGAAAAAATTTATCCGATCCTGATGCCAGGGTCATTGATGGCACAGGAAAACATGTAACCCCCGGCATCATCGATGAGCACTCACATATTGCTGCCGCTTCTATCAACGAAGGCGGTCAGTCTGTTACATCCGAAGTGCGCATTGCCGACAACCTCAATCCCGATGATATCAATATTTATCGGCAGCTGAGTGGTGGTGTTACTACCTCTCACATTCTGCATGGTTCGGCCAATACCATCGGGGGACAAACACAGCTGATCAAATTACGGTGGGGCGCCGGCGACGAGGACCTGAAATTCAAAGGTTGGCCGGGTCAAATAAAATTTGCACTGGGCGAAAACGTAAAACGTTCTTCTTCTCCGCTGGGCAATAATCGCTACCCGGATACCCGCATGGGCGTGGAGCAGATCTTAGTTGACGCCTTTACCCGGGCCAAAGATTATCAACGCAGTTGGGCAGCGTATGAAACTGCTAAAAGAGCCTATGAAAGCGCCAAAACTAAGAAAGGATTGACTGCGCCTGTGGCGCCTCGTCGCGATCTGGAGCTCGATGCCCTGGTTGAAATACTCGAGAAAAAAAGATTTATCACCTGTCACTCTTATGTACAAAGTGAGATCAATGCTGCAATGGAGGTGGCCAATCGGATGGGCTATACTGTCAATACGTTTACCCACATTTTAGAAGGGTACAAAGTGGCCGATAAAATGAAGGAGCACGGATCTTTCGCCTCTACATTCTCTGATTGGTGGGCCTATAAGATGGAAGTGGAGGATGCGATTCCATACAATGCCGCCATCATGCAAAAAGTCGGCCTCACCGTTGCCATAAACAGTGATGATGCCGAAATGGCTCGTCGTCTTAATCAAGAAGCGGCCAAGATCGTCAAGTACGGCGGTGTAACCGAAGAAGAGGCGCTGAAAATGGTCACTCTCAATCCCGCTATCATGCTTCATGTTGATGATAAAGTGGGAAGTCTTCGAATCGGAAAAGATGCCGATGTGGTACTCTGGAGCGATCATCCGCTGAGCATCTACGCCAAATCGCTGTACACGATTGTGGATGGTACTGTGTATTTTGACAGAACACGCGATGAGCAGCAGCAAAGGCAAGTAGATGCCGAGCGCTTGCGCTTGATTCGAAAAATGAATGGCGAAAAACGCTCCGGCGCTCCTACGATTCCTGCGCAGCCCAGCTACCAGCTGATGCATACGTGTCATGATCACGGCCACAGCCATGGGCTGCTGGTTATTGACAACGACGAAACCCTCAACGACTAAAATTGATCCACATGCAAAAGATATTTTTATTCATCAGCCTATCTGTTGTAACGCTCATTACACAGGCACAAGAGACCGTATTGCCCGCCAAGGAACAGAAAGGTTCGTATTACCTGACTAATGCTACCATTCATGTAGGTAATGGCCAAGTCATTACTAAAGGCGCTATAAAAGTCACCAACGGAAAGATCGAGGCGGTGGGAAACAATATTTCGATCCCTGCTGATGCCACGGTCACTGACCTGCAAGGGCAAGACCTCTATCCTGGTCTCATCTTACCGAACAGTAGTTTAGGCTTAGTAGAGATCAGTTCGGTACGTGCTACCCAGGATGTAAGAGAGATCGGTGAGCTGAACCCCAGCGTCCGCTCTATTGTGGCGTATAATTCCGATTCAAAAGTTATCAATACCCTGCGATCTAATGGTATTTTGCTGGCCAACGTGGTGCCCCAGGGGAATTTCGTAGCAGGCAGTTCTTCTGTAGTACAACTCGATGCCTGGAACTGGGAAGACGCAGCCTATAGCACAGATGCCGGCATGCATATTTACATGCCTTCTTTACTGCCCCGTCCTGCCTTCGGGGGCAGGGGAGGTGGTTTTGGCGGATTCGGCGGCGGCCAGGGCGGCGCTGATCCCGTAAAAGAAGGGTTGGAAAAGATAGAGGGGCTCAAAACTTTTTTTAGAGAAGCTAAGGTCTATCATCAACTTACAAGTCCTGACAAGACCAATCTTAAGTTCGAGGCCGTACGTGCTTTATTAAACAAAAAGCAACGCCTCTATGTACATGCCAATACAAGCAGGCAGATCTTGGTCGCTCTCGATTTTGTAAAGGAGTTTGGATTTGATATGGTGATCGTAGGGGGTAGCGAAAGTTACCAAGTGGCCGATCTGCTCCGCCAGCATAATGTATCGGTGATCTTACAGCAGCCTCATAGCTTGCCCACCGCTACCGATGACGATGTGGACCAGCCCTATAAAACCGCCGCGCAATTACAAAAGGCCGGCGTGTTGTTTGCCATATCTGATGATGATTCACAAACCAGAGGTCGCAACCTGGCTTTTAATGCCGGCACGGCCGCAGCGTACGGACTGGGCAAAGAAGAGGCGCTTGCTGCTATTACCCTCAATGCGGCCCGTATTATGGGTGTAGCCGATAAAACCGGAAGTATCGAGGTCGGAAAGGATGCCAATATTGTGGTAAGCAACGGCGATCTGCTCGATATGCGCAGCAGCAATGTAACAGCAGCGTACATTCAAGGACGTAAGATAGATCTGACCGACAAGCATAAATTGCTCAACGATCGGTTCGAGCAGAAATACGAGATCAAGGGAAAGAAGGGATTCTGATCGTTATTCCCTACCGTGGCATTGCTTGTACTTCTTGCCGCTGCCGCAAGGACAAGGGTCGTTGCGACCGATACGCGGACCGGCCGATACCGGAATAGCTTTGTCGTTCTCATTTGCGGCGTAATCCTGGCCAGCACGGTCTACCTCTTCTTTGTTGGCTCTCATACGGCTCATATCGGTTCGCTGCTCTCTTCCCTCCCGTAGTGGGGCTTCAGTAGCCTGTACCGGCAGCGATGCATGACATAAGAAGTCTACGATATTCTTGTTGAGCTCGGCTGTCATGTTGCGGAACAGCTGGTAGGCTTCCATTTTGTAAATGACCAGAGGGTCCTTTTGTTCGAGGTAAGCGGTCTGCACACTTTGTTTCAGGTCATCCATCGCGCGCAGATGTTCTTTCCACGCTTCGTCGATGACGGCCAGTGTAATCGTTTTTTCGAGGGACTGTCCCAGTTCGGCTCCTTCACTTTGAATATTTTTATTCAGATTGACCAGCACGTTATAACCCTTGCGCCCATCGGTAAAAGGGACTACCACGTTTTCTATCTGTTGGCCTTGTGTAAGACGAATATTTTTGAAGACGGGTACAGATTGTAGTTGGAGTGCCTTTTTGTGACCCGTATAGCGATGACTCGCTTCGCGGTATAATTGATCGGACACTTTATCGGCATCTTCTTTTAAGAAACGTTGGCTGGTGATTGAGGTCTCCAGACCGAAGTTCAGGATGCAGGCCATCTTAAAACCCTCGTAGTCTCCCTGTTCACGGAACGATCCCACCAGTCCTTCGGCCACTGTGGCGAAGGCCGTATCGATGTCGAGGGCCAGCCTTTCTCCGAACAAAGCATGATTGCGTCTCTTGTACACCGCATTGCGTTGCATATTCATGACATCATCATATTCCAACAGGCGTTTGCGGATGCCAAAGTTGTTCTCCTCTACTTTCTTTTGCGCGCGCTGAATGCTGTTGCTGATCATGCTGTGCTGGATCACATCTCCTTCTTTATAGCCCAGCTTATCCATTAGCCCAGCAATTCGCTCGCTGCCGAACATGCGCATCAGATCGTCTTCGAGTGATACATAAAATTGGCTACTACCCGGATCGCCCTGACGACCGGCGCGGCCGCGCAACTGTCTGTCTACGCGACGGCTCTCGTGGCGCTCCGTTCCAATGATGGCCAGTCCGCCTGCTTCTTTAACGCCAGGCCCTAGTTTAATATCGGTACCTCGGCCGGCCATGTTGGTCGCAATGGTCACTGCTCCGGCCAGCCCTGCCTCGGTAACCACTTGTGCCTCCCGGGCATGCTGCTTGGCGTTTAGTACATTGTGAGGGATCTTTTTTTGTTGTAACATTCTACTCAACAACTCGCTCACCTCCACAGAAGTGGTGCCCACCAGACAAGGTCTTCCGGCATTGCGCAGAATTTCAATCTCATCAATAACGGCTTTGTATTTTTCCCGCTTAGTTTTATAGACCAGGTCATCTCGGTCTTGGCGCACCATGTTAAGGTGCGTTGGAATACTTACTACATCTAATTTGTAAATGCTCCAGAGTTCGGCGGCTTCTGTTTCGGCCGTACCTGTCATACCGCCCAGCTTATGGTACATCCTGAAATAATTCTGCAGGGTGATGGTGGCATAGGTTTGCGTGGCGGCTTCGATCTTTACATTTTCTTTGGCCTCCAACGCCTGGTGCAGACCATCGCTGTAGCGACGACCTTCCATAATACGACCGGTTTGCTCATCTACGATCTTAATGGCACCATCGATGATCACATACTCCACATCTTTGGCAAAGAGGGTGTAGGCTTTCAGTAGCTGTTGCACCGTATGGATACGATCGGCTTTTTGCGAGTACTCGTTGAGTAAGGCTTCTTTTTGCTGCAGCAGCTCTTCGGTCGCGGCCCCGCTTTTTTCTACTTCGGCGAGCTTGACACCAATGTCGGGCAACACAAAAAATTCGGGGTCCTCTCCGCTGCGCGTGATGGCTGCCAGCCCCTTATCGGTCAGCTCTACTGAATTATTCTTTTCATCGATATGAAAGAGCAGCTCCTCGTCGACCAGATGCATCAATCGTTGCTGGTCTTGCAGGTAATAATTTTCGGCTTTTTGCATCTTTACTTTGATGCCGGGTTCGCTCAGGAATTTGATAACGGGGCCGTACTTTGGTAAGCCACGGTGAGCCCGGTATAAAAAGAGTCCCCCTTCCTTAGGATCGTCCTTTCCCTCTGCGATCAGGCGCTTGGCTTCGTTCAGGCAATTGCGAACGATCTTTTCTTGCTCAACGACCAGTTGCTGAATGCGGGGTTTGTGAATATGGTATTGCTGGTCCTCTCCTTTTGGTACGGGACCTGAGATGATCAAGGGGGTTCTCGCATCATCGATCAGTACCGAGTCTACCTCGTCGACCATAGCGAAATGATGCTTGCGTTGCACCATCTCTTGTGGGTTATGCACCATGTTGTCGCGCAGGTAGTCGAATCCGAACTCATTGTTGGTGCCATAGGTGATGTCGGCCAGGTAGGCTTTTCTTCTCTCTTCGCTATTCGGTTGATGCTTGTCTATACAATCAACGGTGATTCCCAGCCACTCGAACAGCGTTCCATTCCATTCCTGGTCACGACGGGCCAGGTAGTCATTGACCGTTACCAGATGGACTCCTTCGCCAGGTAAGGCATTCAGATAGGCAGGGAGGGTCGACACCAGGGTCTTACCTTCTCCGGTGGCCATTTCAGCAATCTTCCCTTGGTGTAATACGATACCGCCGATCAGCTGCACATCGTAGTGCACCATGTTCCAGGTAATGGTGGCGCCGGCGGCACTCCAGCTATTTTGATAGATAGCCTTATCGCCCTCTATGGTGATATAATTTCTTTTTACGCTTAGGTCCCGATCAAGGTCGGTGGCATGCGAGATAAGGGTGGGATTTTCTTTAAAGCGTCGGGCTGCTTCTTTTACGACAGCGAAGGCCTCGGGTAATAATTCGTTTAGGACCTGCTCAATTTGTTGGTTTCTTTCTTTTCTAAGCCGGTCTACCTCTTGGTAAATGGCGTCCTTCTCCATCAAGGCTTCGAACGGGAGTTGTTCAGCCGCCAGGTTCTTGTCCGCAATCTCACGGTCAATAGCTTGCAGGTGGTCTTTGATCCGGTTTCTGAATTCGGTGGTCTTTGCCCTCAGCTCATCATGGCTCAGTTGTTGATAACGAGTAAAAAACTGGTTGATCTGGCCCACCAGGGGCTCAATTTTGCGCACGTCCTTTTCGGACTTGCTGCCGCCGAATATTTTTGACAGGTAACCTAACATAAGTGGGCAAAGATAAGCCAAAAAAAACCCATAACTTTGCCCCCCAAATAAGCATTCATGGCAGGTCAGTTAAAGGAGGTTAGAAACCGTATTAAGTCGGTACAGAGCACCCAGCAGATTACCAAGGCAATGAAGATGGTCAGTGCCGCCAAGCTCAGACGCGCGCAAGACGCCATCATTCAAATGAGACCCTACGC
>JBIIDB010000035.1:0-14028 GCA_044238505.1 Chitinophagaceae bacterium
TACGATCAACTTTCCTTTTGGGGCAATGCAGCGAGCCAGATTTTTAAAAAAGATCTTTCTGTCTTTTGAAAGGGGTGTCAGTATCGCATTGATACAAATGCCCAACTCGCAAACCGGCAGCGCGATAGCGGGTTTGCTCATATCTTTTTGCAGATAGGTGATATTGGAGAGCCGGGGATAGGAGGTCTTTGCGATTGTTAAGTTGGCTGCCGAAATATCCAGTGCAATTACTTCTTTACATAAGGGCGCCAGTACCGGAAACCATTTTCCGATAGCACAGCCAATATCTATAATACGGTGCGAGGGATCGGCATATTTTTTTATAGCCCGGGTGATCAGCGCTTTTTTGTCTTGGCGACGCACATCGAAGATCTCTTCGTTGTAGCGTTCTGCCATATCTTCCCAATAGGAGCGCTTCATTATTATTTTTTTCGGGCCTTCTTCTTAACGGGTGTGACCTTGCTTTTGGTGGCACCGGATGATGCAGAGGTCTTTTTGCCAGCGGCTGTCTTTTCTCCCTTTTTCCGGTTGGTCCCGGCCTTGGCGGTAGCGTTCGTTTTTTTAGCAACTACCTTTTTAGCAGACGAAGCTTTCTTTGTCGCCGAAACAGATTTTGCGGACGCGGCTTTTTTCTTGGTCGCCGCTCCTTTTGTCTTTTTCGAAAAGGCGCCGGGTAGTTGCTGTTCAATAAATTCTTTGATCTGATCGAGAGTAAAGGCAGCGCCCTCCTCGGGGCTGTAGCGATTACCGTCTGCTTTTTTAGGAAGGTAAAGCTGCTTTTTGCCAAAACGGATGACAGGACCCCAGCGACCATTTTCGAGCGCCAGGTTGAGCTCGGGCCATCGCTGAATGTATCGGTTCTCTTCCTTTTTGATCTTGGCTTCGATTAGTTCTTTCATCTCGGCAGCAGAGAGGGTTGCAAAATTGTACCGCTTGGGAACATTGATGAACATGCCATCCCATTTAATATAGGGGCCAAAACGTCCGGCACCCTTGGTGATGGGCTTTTCTTGAAAAGTGCCTACCGGGGCGTCGGCCTTTTGTTTCTCTTTAATTTGCGCTATGGCTCGTTGCAGATCTACCGTCCCCAGGTCTGTGCCCTTCGGCAACGAGATAAATTCGTCTCCCCATTTTACATAGGGACCAAACCGTCCTACATTCACGGAAACGTCTTTGCTTTCGTATTGTCCCATAGGTCCTTGGGCACCGAACAAGGCCATCGCTTCTTCGAATGTGATGGTCTCTATACTTTGACCGGTCGGAATTTTTGCAAAACGGGGCTTTTCCTCCTCATCGGCTTGGCCAATTTGGATCATGGCTCCGTATCGACCCATGCGGGCAACTACCGATTTTCCACTGCCGGGGTCTACGCCAAGTACACGCTCCCCTTTAATGCGTTCTGCCGTTTCGATAGTCTTGTCGACATCCTTTTTAAAGGGCTTATAAAAATCTTTGATCATCTGGTTCCACTTCATATTACCAGTGGCAACCTCGTCGAACTCGTTTTCTATCTTGGCCGTAAAACCATAGTCCATCACATCATCAAAGTACTGTAACAAGAAATCGGTGACTACCAGACCCAGATCGCTCGGAAAAAGCTTGGATTTTTCAGCACCTGTATTCTCTTCTTCGGCAAGTGTGGTGATCTTATCGTTCTTTAATTGTAAGACCGTGTATGCTCTTCTGGTGCCTTCTTTATCTCGTTTCTCAACATAGCCTCTTTTCAGGATGGTAGAAATAGTAGGCGCATAGGTCGAGGGTCGGCCTATGCCGAGTTCCTCTAGTTTTTTTACCAGGGAGGCTTCTGTATAACGCGGCTGCGGGCGACTAAAACGCTCTGTGGCCTTAAGGGTATTAAGGGTTACTTTTTGTTGCAGCTTGAGCGGGGGTAGCATACCCTCGTTCTCTTCTTCTCCATCTTCCTCGTCTCGCCCTTCCAGATACACTTTTAGGAATCCCTCAAATTTTAATACCTCGCCCGATGCGGTAAGTTCCTCTTTGTTGGAGGAGATTAATATCTTGACGGTGGTCTTTTCTAATTCGGCATCGGCCATTTGGCAGGCCATTGTCCGCTTCCAGATCAGTTCGTAGAGTCTGGCCCATTCGGCCTCTTTGATAGTGGCATTACTCATGTAAGTGGGGCGAATCGCTTCGTGTGCCTCCTGTGCCGACTCGTTCTTATTGCGATATTTTCTAAACTGGTGATAGTTTTTGCCATACATGCTTTCGATGGTGGCACTGATATCAGCCAATGCTGTATTACTCAGGTTCACGCTGTCGGTTCGCATGTAGGTGATATATCCGTTCTCGTAGAGCTTTTGCGCAATTTGCATAGTGCGCGATACCCCGTATCCGAGTTTTCTGGAGGCCTCTTGCTGCAGGGTAGAGGTAGTAAAGGGGGGAGCCGGAGACCGCTTGCCGGGCTTCACCTGTATATCGTTGACGCTGTAGGTAGCCCCTTTGCAGCTTTGTAAAAAGGCTTCGGCGCTGTCGGCACTGTTTTGCTTTTTTCCCTCGGCCGTAAAATTGATCATGCGCCCCTCGCTATCCTTATCGGCAAATAGTGCTTCGATCTTGAAGTGACTGACCGGTGTAAAGGCATTGATCTCCCGCTCTCTTTCCGCAATCAGACGAACGGCCACGCTTTGTACGCGACCTGCACTCAGGTTGCCTCGCATGCTCATTTTTCGCCATAGTACCGGGCTCAGCTCAAATCCTACAATACGATCCAAAATCCGGCGCGCCTGCTGTGCCATCACCAGATTCATATTTACCCGGCGGGGCTTTTTGACAGCCTCTTGTATGGCAGGCTTTGTAATTTCATGAAAGACGATCCGTTTTGTCTTGGCAGGATCGAGTCCTAAGACCTCACACAGGTGCCAACTGATGGCTTCGCCTTCACGGTCCTCATCGGTCGCCAGCCATACTTCTTCTGATTTTTTAGCCAGGCTTTTTAATTCGCCGACTACTTTTTCTTTATCGGCAGAAACGATATAGCGGGGTTCAAAATTTTTTTCCAGGTCAATGCCCATCGAGGCTTTTTCGAGGTCCCGTATATGCCCAAAACAACTTTTGACCTGAAACTCCTTTCCCAGGATCTTTTCGATGGTCTTTGCTTTGGCCGGGCTTTCTACGATCAATAAATTTTTTGCCATGCGGTGGGGTAATGACTTTTATAAATCTGACGCAAGTTAGGCAAGAATACCAAAAATATTTTAACCCGAACAACTTGCCCTCTTCTTTGTTTTAGCTTTACATTTGCAAACCCTATGTATACCATACAGTTTAACTTCGAGCAAACAGGTCTGGAGCCGGTCACGCTTACAGGGGTAAAACCCGGTCAAAGTCTGCTCGAGATTGCACTCGACAACCAGATCGAACTCCATCATAATTGCGGGGGCGTATGCGCTTGCAGTACTTGTCATCTATATGTTAACAAGGGCGAAGAGTTCATCGAGCCGATCAGCGATAAGGAAGAGGATTTCATCGACAGAGCTGTTAATCCCAGGCTCAACTCGCGTCTCGGTTGTCAGTGTGCCCTGCTGGAGGGTTCAGGGCACATCGAAATCACGTTACCCGATCAAACCCAGTTCTTAGGCGAATAATTTTCTATCTTTAATAAAACATCCATGTCTCATTTTGAACCACCCATTGGTTGGAACGACCACGAGGATATTGCACTAAAACTGTATGAGCGGTTCGGTGATGACTTTTCCGAGAGTAAAATCTACCGGATTCGTTTTACCGATCTGTTAGAGTGGGTGCTGGCTATCCCGGGTTTTACCGGAAAAAAAGAGGAGAGCACCGAAGGTCATCTCGAAATGATCCAAAGCGCCTGGGTCTATGAGTGGCGCGACAACCAGAAATAACTTTTTCATGGGCCATCCTTTTTCCTTTGAGCGTGTCACCACTTTTATCTTTGATGTGGACGGCGTGCTCACGGACGGATCCGTTTATCTGATGCCCGATTTTACGCAGGCTCGACGGATGAATATCAAGGATGGGTTTGCCCTGCAACTAGCCGTTAAAAAAGGGTATCGTGTTTCTGTGATCTCCGGGGGGTCTTCCGACCAGGTCAAAGAGCGTCTTCGTAAATTGGGTATCACCGAAGTGTATATGTCCGTATATAATAAACTGGACTTGCTTCATTCTTTACTGATCGAGTGGGATACGCCGGCTGCCGAAGTGCTTTACATGGGAGACGATCTGCCTGATCTTTATGCTATGCAGGCTTGTGGGCTAGCCTGCTGTCCTGCCGATGCCGCTCCCGAAATAAAGGCTATCGCCCATTATGTGGCTCGCGAAAAGGGAGGCAATGGATGTGCCCGGGAGATTATAGAAGCCGTACTGAGTGTCCGCGGACATTGGGGACCCGAAGAAAACATAGCCTCTCGTTAAAAAATACTCCGGCCATGCAGCTGCTTCTTGGTTTTTTTCGGCTGGTTCGGTTACCCAATTTAGTGTTCATTGCCCTGGCGCAAGGATTATTTCAATTCGCTATTTATGAGCCTATCTATGCCGGCCAGATTCCAGCCGGAGACACGATTCGTTTTTGGTGGCTGCTATTGGCCTCTGTATTGATCGCCGCTGGCGGTTATGTGATCAACGATTATTTTGATGTCAACATCGACGAGGTCAATAAGCCCGATGCATTGGTAGTTGACAAGATCATCGGTCGCCGCTGGGCTATGGCCTGGCATTTTTTATTGAGTGGGGCGGGTCTACTCTGTACGGCATTGGCCATGCAATCGTTACGACAGGGCTATCTGTTACTTTTAAATATGGCTTGTGTGGTTTTGCTTTGGCTCTATTCGACCCGTTTCAAAAAAAGTTTTTTGATCGGAAACTTTCTCATCGCTTTGCTGGTGGCCTGGAGCATTTTGGTGGTTTTTGTGGTAAAGATCGATCCGCTGGGATGGGCGTATGGAGCCGATGCCTTGCAGCTGCGTTTGTATCGATTCGCTTTGTTGTACGGAACCTTTGCTTTTTTGGCTACGCTGGCAAGAGAGCTGATCAAAGATATAGAGGATATGGAGGGCGACCGGCGCTATGGCTGTAAGACACTTCCTATTGTTTGGGGAATAGGGGTAGCTCGTTTCTTTGCCCTGGTGTGGGTCATGCTGTTGCTGTTATTATTGGTTGGAGTGCTGGTATACCTGCTGCAATTAAACTATTGGGGGGCTGTTGCCTATGGTTTCTTATTGCTTTTGGTGCCCTTGTTAGATTGGATACGCCGATTGAGACTGGCTGTTACCCCTGCCGATTTTGGAAGATTAAGTCGCTATGTAAAATGGATTTTGCTGGCAGGTATTTTTTCTATGGTCTTCTTTTATTTTTAAGCTATGCAAACGATAATTCTAGCCTCTCAGTCTCCGCGCAGAAAGCAATTGTTGGAATGGGCATCTGTTCCTTTCGAGGTCATAGTGCCGGATACTAACGAGGATTTTCCTCCCGGCATGGCCCTTTGCGATATTCCGGTGCATATTGCCCGGCAAAAAGCACTTGCCGTGCAGCGGATGGTACCCGCCGGGGTCATTACCCTGGCAGCCGATACAGTGGTCGTATTAGGGGAGCATGTGATCGGAAAGCCGGTTCATCGCGAAGAGGCGGTGAGCATGTTAATGGCTCTTTCGGGGCAAGTGCACCGCGTTATTACCGGGGTGGTGCTGCGAAAAGGAGAGGAGGAAAAAAGTTTTTATGACAGCACCGAAGTTGGTTTTCATCCCCTCAGTGTGGAGCAGATCGAATATTATGTAGATCAGTACAAACCATAC
This sequence comes from Chitinophagaceae bacterium, assembly GCA_044238505.1. GTDB lineage: Bacteria > Bacteroidota > Bacteroidia > Chitinophagales > Chitinophagaceae > JJ008. The sequence goes on from JBIIDB010000035.1 coordinate 5,775, forward strand.
GATAAAGCCGGGGCCTATGCCATCCAGGAATGGATCGGGGTGGTGGGCATCCGCTATATCAACGGTGATTTTTACAATGTAATGGGTCTGCCGGTCAGTCGGGTACTGCAAGCTATCAATAACTGGTAGGTGTTATGCCCACTGTGCCCAGTGAATGGTAACTGTAATATCGGGATGAAGGCTCTTGATGACCGGACAACTCTCACCGGTCTTTTTTAACACTTGCTTTGTCTTTTCGTCTACCGTCGTCAAGGCCTCCGGAATCTCGGCTTGCAGGACGATGGATCCTACTCTTCTGGGATCGGATAGCATATTCTTTTGAACAGAAAAGCAGAGCCCCGACAGTTCGATTTGCAGGTCACGCGCCTTAATTCCCATAACAGTGAGCATACAAGCTGCCAGCGAGGTGGCCAGCAGATCGGTGGGGGAGAAGCGCTCGCCTTTTCCTTGGTTATCGACGGGAGCATCGGTCTCTAGTACAGAGCCGCTCTGCAGGTGTGTACAAGTGGTCCGAAGCGATCCTTCGTAGACAACACGAGAAGTCATATTCAATAATTTGTTTAAATTTACGTTTCCATCATCAAATTCTATTTTTTTGAAAGCGTTTTGTCTTCTTGCTGTTTCTTTTTGCTGTGTAACGGCCGTTTCGGCTCAGGTGTTCCGTTCAGCAGAAGGGTCTTCTAAAAAAGAGCAAAAAAGGCAAAAGATCAATGCCATGATCCGTCAGGCCGAGGAGGGAGTGCTGGTCTACAACAAGCAAACCACAATGGGAATTCAGGCCCGCAGTAACGGCTATGGTCTTTTTTACGAGATGGGCCGCATGAAGTCTCCACTGCGCACTACATTGTACCGCATCGATTTTACTGAGATCAAACATCCCAAAGAGAATAAATTTCAGAATCTGTCGAATCCCTTTTTATTCTTGAGTAACCCCTACATCTACGGTAAAGTCAATAACTTCTTTCAGTTGACGATGGGTGCCGGTCAGCAACGTATGCTGGGTCAGAAGGGTAACAAGAACGGGGTTGCTGTTTCGGCGGTATACCAGGGCGGATTGGCGCTCGGATTGCTCAAGCCCTACTATGTGCAAATTGAAGATCCCGGATCGGACGACCTTCTCTACATCAAATATTCCGCTGCAGACAGCGCTTTGTTCCTGGGCCCGTCCATTTTGGGTTCAGGTGGTTTTTGGCGCGGATGGAACGAATTAAAACTTCAGCCTGGTCTTTTTGTAAAAGGAGCCCTTCGGTTCGACTACGGAAGATTTAACGAAGTGGTCAGTGGTATCGAAGTGGGTGTAAGCGCCGAAATGTACGCCAAGGGTATTCCCATTATGGCGCTGCAAAAGGATACACCTTTTTTCCTGCAGGCGCACATTGCGCTGTTGTTTGGCAAAAGAAAATAGGAATCTGTAATTTTGCCGCATGATCGAATTGCCTGTAGTAGCTGCCAACACATCTCCTTCTTCTGTAAAAAAACCTGATTGGCTCCGGGTCAAACTTCCCATCGGTGAGAATTACAAACATGTTCGTCACCTGGTCGATCATCATAAGTTACATACCATTTGCGAGAGCGGGAACTGTCCCAATATGGGCGAATGCTGGGGCGCGGGTACAGCTACCTTTATGATATTGGGAAATATTTGTACCCGTAGCTGCGGTTTTTGTTCGGTAGCCACCGGTCGTCCCGGAGCCGTAGATTGGGATGAGCCGCAGCGAGTGGCTGAGGCCATCCAGCTCATGAAAGTCAAGCATGCGGTTATTACTTCTGTAGACCGAGATGAATTGCCCGATGGCGGATCCACCATCTGGTATAACACCATCCGGGCCGTCAAAACTCTTAATCCCAGCACTACGTTAGAGACGCTGATCCCCGATTTTAAAGGAAAGAAAGAAGATATTATTCGAGTGGCCGACGCTCATCCCGAAGTGGTCAGTCACAATATTGAGACCGTCGAGCGGCTTACCAGACAGGTGCGCATTCAGGCAAAGTACTGGCGCAGTATGGAAGTGATCCGCACGCTAAAGGAAAATGGCATGCGCACTAAAAGTGGAATCATGCTGGGCTTAGGCGAGCAAAAAGAAGAAGTGGAACAAACATTGCGCGACCTGCGCGACAATGGTTGCGATGTGGTTACTCTGGGTCAGTATTTACAGCCCACCAAAAAGCATTTGCCCGTACAACGCTTTGTTCATCCCGATGAATTTGCCCAGTACCGGGAATTCGGCTATTCGATCGGGCTGGATTATGTAGAAAGCGGACCCTTAGTGCGTTCCTCTTATCATAGCGAGAAGCACGTGATACCGGGTTATGGTATCGCGAAGTGGCAAGCCTCCCGGCAGGCGCAATCGTAGACCGCCATTTTTTTATATCTTGTGACATGCGATCTTTTCTCGCACTCGTTTTCTTGTTCGGCCTTTTAAGTAAGGGAAGTACCCAAGTACGCTGGACGTTGGTCGATTCGCTCTACCAACCCTTACCCGACGGGGTACATGTCTATCGAACCGATGATCCCGTAGACGGAAAGCCCAACACGGCTTTTTATGTACGCGCTTCCCTCAAGGAGCGCTCTTTGCTCTTTTTGGCCGATACTACCTATAATAGAAGACTCACCCCCGCCGGGTTTTACGAGAAAAACCAACAGCCTTTGCTGGTGGTGAATACTTCATTTTTTTCTTTTACTACCCACCAGAATCTCAATTTGGTGATCAATAATGGAAAAACACTGGCTTATCACGTACATTCAATAGCCGGCAAAGGCTCCGATACACTAACCTGGCGTCATCCCTTGGGGAGTGCGATCGGGATCTATGCTAATCGAACTGCTGATGTGTCTTGGCAATTCACCGATAGCACCGCTCGCTACCCACAAGCCGTGCAGCGTTCCATACGGCCCTTCAGAGACTCGCTTTTAAAGCATACGGCAACCTCTTTTTTTGCTGCCGCTGTTACACACCAAGAGCAGGCTGGCTTACCCCTTGTGCCATCGCCCTGGAAGGTGCAAACGGCCGTAGGGGGTGGCCCCGTTCTCTTGCAAGACGGAAAGATCAGTATAGCGAATAACGAGGAATTGAAATTTGCTGGCAAAGCCATCAACGACAAGCATCCTCGTACGGCCATGGGATACACTGCCAACGGAGAATTGATCGTACTGGTAGTAGAGGGCCGTTTTCCCGGAAAAGCAGAAGGACTTACGTTAACGCAAACAGCAGTTCTTTTGCAACAGATCGGTTGTGTCGAGGCCCTTAATCTCGATGGTGGTGGTAGCAGTTGTATGCTGATCAACGGAAAAGAAACTATTCGTCCCTCCGATAAAGAAGGGCAGCGGGCCGTTCCGGGTGTTTTTATGATCAAGTCACGGCGCTAGTCGAAATGTAACAACGAGTGGAGAAGGGGAGATCTCAGGCTTCATCCCAGATCAGCGCACTGGCACCCAGGATGGCGGCATCGGCTTCTTTAAGATTACTGAAGACGAGCTTCACCTTATTTTTAAAAACCTGCACAAGGTTAGCTTCCATGGCGTTACGGGTTGGATTTAAAATTAAATCTCCGGCTTTGGTGAGTCCTCCGAACAGTACAATCGCCTCCGGGGATGAGAACATAACGAAATTGGCCAGCGCCTCTCCCAGCAGTTGTCCGGTAAAGTCAAAAATCTCTTTGGCGATCGCATCTCCTTTGATGGCACACTCATAAACATTTTCGCTGGTGAGTTCTTCTGGCGTATAGTTGCGGAGTAAACTTTGTTTATCGGGATGGTTGGCCAACATCTCCAGCGCAGTTTCCCGAACACCCGTGGCAGATGCGTAGGCCTCGAGTGGACCGCGAATCCCGGTACCGGGATGCAATCTTCCGCCGGGTCTGATAATGGTATGCCCTAACTCCCCGGCAAACCCATCATGACCTAATACGATCTTTCCATTGATAAATATTCCACTGCCAACACCGGTGCCCAGTGTAATGGTAATAAAATCGCGCATGCCTTTTGCACAACCGTATTGCTGCTCGCCGGCCGCTGCTGCATTGGCATCGTTGGTGAGTTTTACAGACATGTCAAAGCGCTCTTGTATCATCGCCGCCAGTGGTACGATCCCTTTCCATTTGAGGTTGGCGGCATGCTCTATGTTTCCGGTGTAGTAATTCCCGTTGGGAGCGCCAATGCCTATCCCTGCAAACTGATCGCGGCCGCCCGCGGCTTCTATCATAGGATAGAGATGTTGATACAGTTCTTCTATAAAACCTTGTACGGTGTCTTTGGCGTTGGTAAGCATTCGACCCTGTGTAACGATCGTTCCTTCTCTGTCTACGATACCGAACTTAGTGTTGGTACCTCCGATGTCAATTCCTACTGCAAATCTTTTCATGATGCTGCTGTCAAACATTTGGTGTTAATGGGCACTGCCGGCAGCCGTGCTGTCATAATCAATTCCCTGGCGTTTCAAGATCCCTTTTACCAAGAAGGCAAACAAGGCCAGATACGCAAAGCACAGGGCGCATACGATAAAGGATTGATGGATGCCGATGATATCGGCCAGTTTTCCTTGTATGGGTGGAATAATGGCACCTCCCAAGATCATCATGATCAAAAAGGCCGATCCTTGGGTGGTGTATTTTCCCAGACCAGCCACAGAGAGTGCAAAGATCGATGGCCACATAATGGAGCAAGCCAGACCACCGGCCAAGAAAGCAAAGATGGCCACTTTCCCTTGCGTGAGAATGCCGATCAACATGGCTGCAACCCCAAATAAGCTAAAGAGCAAGAGCGTGCGGGCCGGCTTATTTTTACTCAAGAAGAAAACGAGGATCTGAATACCCACACAAACTACATAACCGATCAGCGGTCTCACGTCATATTGCGCCAGGGTATTGACACCCAAAATAACGCCAAAAGCGATCAGCGGTACTAAAAAGGTAAGGAGTTGCTTACGGGTATCAGCGAAGTCGAATGCATTGATCGATCCTGTCCATCTGCCGATCATCAAACTACCCCAGAACATAGAGATAAAGGGAGCCACTTGTGAGGCTTGGTACCCTCCAAAATCTTTTTGTTTGAGCAACTCTCCCAAGTTCGAACCGATCGCTACTTCTACGCCTACATAGACAAAAATACCCAACATGCCCAGTACCAGTTGGGGGTACTTCATGGCGCCCCATCCCTCCGGATTTTTAGCAGCACGGGTATTGGAATAAAGTAGTCCGAGCACTACGACCGCCAGTGCTCCAAAGAGCCAGTACATGCGCGATTGCTCGAGCGGCATACGCAGGTCATTGCGCTGTTGAATAAGTTGCTCAATCTGTTGCGTGCCGGCCGCAAGCGGGGATTGTTCTGCGGCAGCGATCTGCGCGTTCAGACTTTCGATCGTTTGGGCTTCGGTACTATTGTAGCTGCTAAAAACAGGGATGAACATGGCCATCAGTAAAACGGTGATCACGATCAGCGAGCCGAGTGCTTTGGTCGCTGTTTCTGTTTTTTCTTTGTTGACACCGGCGGGTACTTTTTTCGAGAAGCCGAACAAGGCGGCTGCCCCTACGAACAACAGTCCGACCCCGATATACAGTAACACGACTTTCTCCAGGCTCAGCGAACGGATCTTATCATCGGTAATAGCGGCCGCCGTACCAAAGAGCGCAAAGGCCACCACTAAGGGGCCAATGGTGGTGCCGAATGAATTGATGCCTCCTCCCAGATTCACCCGACTGTCTCCGGTAGACGGATCGCCCAACGAAATGGCAAAGGGTTGCGCAGCGGTCTGTTGCAGCGAGAAGCCAAGTGCTACCACAAAAAGACCAGCCAGCATCCAGGCAAAGACATTGGCCTCGATCGCCATGATCATAACGGCTGCACCCAAGGCCGAGAACAGCAGTCCGTAAATGATACTTTTTTTATAGCCCCATTTTCCGACCAGGTCGTGACCCCCGAAAGCGCCATAGGCGAACAGGAACAGGGCTCCGATATAATAGGCCAGGTAAAAAGAGAAATCGATCAGCTGGCTTTGAAATTGATCGAGGTGAAAATAATGCTTACAAAAGGGAATAAATACGCTGTTGCCGGCCGCAATAAAGCCCCAAAAGAAAAAGACGGTGATAAGGGTACCCAGTGCGCCGTAATTGGTCGGTTGTTTGGCAGTAGCTGACATGGCAGAGTTTTGGAAGTTGGCAATGATGTTAAGGGTTCTTTTATAGAGAATGAAAATAGGGTATTTTGACTTAAATTTATACAAAGTAGTAATCGTGTTGTATGGAGATCTTACATGTAGCCGCTGAATGTTTTCCCATGGCCAAGGCCGGCGGGCTGGGTGATGTGGTCGGGGCCCTCCCGAAATACCAGGTACTGCAAGGGCATGTGGCCAAAGTGGTGGTTCCCATGTACAGGACGGAATTTCTCTATCAACAGCAATGGGAGCTGGTGCACGAAGCCAGTCAATATATCGGGTCGCAATTCTTTCACTATAGTGTTATCAAAGAAAAAAATAACCGCCTCGGGTTCGATCTCTACTTAGTCGACATCAATGGGCTGCTCGATCGGGAAAAGATATATGGCTATCCCGACGACACAGCGCGTTTTATCGCTTTTCAAAATGCGGTATGCGACTGGGTGCATTCCTGGACGCATTTGCCCGACCTCATCCATTGTCATGATCACCACACCGGACTGGTTCCATTCCTTATGCAGTACGGTTTTGATTTCAAGGATCGCTTATCCGCTATACCCTCTGTATTCACCGTGCATAATGCCCAATACAACGGGGCATTCAGTTGGGATCAAAAACACCTGCTGCCGGCCTGCGATATGTTGCACTGGGCATTGCTTGACTGGCACCACCAGATCAATCCGCTCGCTGCTGCTGTAAAGACTGCCTGGCGCGTGACGACGGTGAGTAAAGGTTACTTGCAAGAACTCACCAGCAGTGCGGCTGGTCTTGAACATCTCTTCGCCCATGAGAAAGAAAAATCGTCGGGTATTTTAAATGGGATTGATACCGAGATCTGGGACCCTGCGCACGATCCGTATTTGCTCTTTCATTACACAATCAAGACCGTGGCAAAGGGAAAACGACAGAATAAAGAAGAACTCTGTCGACGCTTCGGGCTGGATCCCGATCGACCGTTGTTTTGTTTTATAGGAAGAATGGTGGGTGAAAAAGCAGCTGATCTTTTGCCGGCTGCTATTGCGGCTTGTGTGGCCAGGCATCCGGGCAAGATCAGTTTTTTGGTGCTGGGTTCTGGCGAACCTTCGATAGAGCAACAACTCGATCTGCTCACCGAGCCGCTACAAGGTTCGGTGGCTGTATACCTGGGCTACCAAGAGGCGTTGAGTCATCTGATGTATGCCGGGGCCGATTTTATACTGGTGCCCAGTCGGGTTGAGCCCTGTGGTCTCAATCAACTGTATGCGCTTCGTTTTGGGACCCTGCCGATCGTAAGAGCAGTAGGCGGCCTAAAAGATACAGTCATCGATATGGGTAACAAAGGGGGTTTCGGGATTCGTTTTGAGCAAGCTTCGGTAGCAGATATCGAACACGCGGTAGATCGCGCCGTGGCACTGTATTACGAGCAGCCCGGGCATTTAGCGCAGTTTCGAGAGCAGATCATGCAAATCGATCATTCGTGGCACCATGCAGCCCAAGAGTATCTGAAACTTTATCAAAGCATTCAATAAACAGCTATGGCCATTCGCACCATTACCCATTCTACCGAAATGCTCTCTGTTATTTTGGGCGGCGGCGCCGGATCGAGACTGTATCCGCTCACAGCCAGCCGCTCTAAACCGGCTGTCCCTATTGCCGGCAAGTATCGGTTGGTCGATATCCCTATTTCTAATTGTTTGAACAATGGGGTAGGTAGGATGTTCGTCCTCACGCAGTTCAATTCGGCCTCCCTTAACAGACACATCAAGAACACCTATCATTTCAGTGCTTTTAGCCGGGCCTTTGTAGATATTTTGGCAGCGGAGCAAACGCCCGATAATCCCACCTGGTTTCAGGGGACGGCAGACGCGGTAAGGCAAGGGCTTCGCCATATAGAGTCATTCGAAAGTGAATATGTACTGATCCTGTCGGGTGATCAGCTGTATCAAATGAATTTTGCTGAGATGCTTGATCATCACAAACAATTGGGAGCAGACATCACCATCGCCACCATTCCTGTTACCGGCAAGGAAGCACCCGAATTCGGAATACTCAAAAGCGGGGCCGGACTGATCACTTCTTTTATAGAAAAGCCCAAAAAAGAACTACTGGGTGATTGGGTCAGTGAT
>JBIIDB010000036.1:0-13832 GCA_044238505.1 Chitinophagaceae bacterium
CACGGCGGCCGTAGTGGCGCTGCCGTATGATTTATAGGTGTGGAGCGGTAAACTGTCGAGTCCTTTTTTCCAGTCGAGCGCGGGGATAATCAGGTATCCCTCGTAGCCCCCCTCTTTCTCGTTGCGTTGTGCTTGCCTCAGGTCATTGACCAGGGTCAGGACAGAGCTGGAGTCGAGTCGGTTTTGGTTTTCTAAAACGGGAGCACTAAAGTAACCTGATGAGTCGATCACGGCAATCGAGAGGGTCTCGCGACTATTCTCTGCAATAAAACCCATGCCAAAGATCAGCCCCACATAGAGCACCGGCAGCAGCAAGGTTGCTACAATAAATGTTTTTTTCTGTACCCTCGTTAAATATTCTCTTTTAATGATGATCCAGGTCTTGTTCATGACAGGTCTTTTTTCGTTTCGAAGGTGCGGCTGACCGGCGTACCCTCTACCAGTTTAATAAAAATATCATTGAGTGAAGGCAGTATCTCTTTAAACGAAATAATGCCTATTTGTTGGTCAAGAAAGAAGCGAAGCGCTTGGTTGCGCGATTGCCCTTCGGCCAATTGCAAGAAAAATTTTGAATCGGTTTGATGAACGATGGTAAAAGGGGGCGTAGGGCCCGACAGGTTGACTACTCCTTCGGTTTCTACCAAGAATAAGTTTTCTTTGAATTGTTCTTTGACGGCGGGCACCGTGCCATCCAGAATTTTTTTACCGCGGTTGACCAGGACAATATGATCACAGATCTCCTCTACCTGCTCCATGCGGTGCGTGCTGAAGATGATGGTGGCGCCACCGGCTGCAAGTCGGTAGATCTCGTCTTTGATCAAATTACTGTTGACCGGATCGAGTCCGCTGAAGGGCTCATCCAAAATAATCAAGCGGGGATCGTGCAGCACGGTGGTAACGAATTGCAGCTTCTGACCCATTCCCTTCGAGAGGTCTTCTACTTTTTTATTCCACCAGCTTTCCATGCCAAATCGTTCGAACCAAGCGCCGATCTTTTCTTTAGCTTCTCGGTGCGAAAGTCCTTTCAGTTGGGCCAGGTAGAGTGCTTGCTCGCCGACCTTCATTTTTTTGTAGAGTCCTCTTTCTTCGGGCATGTATCCAATAGCACCCACATCGCGGATGGAATCGAATTTTTTGCCTTGAAAGATGATATCACCCTGATCGGGGTAAAAGATACCCGTGATCATGCGGATCAGGGTGGTCTTACCCGCTCCGTTGGGGCCTAGTAGTCCAAAGATCTGTCCTTCTTCGATGGAAAGACTGATATCATCGACGGCTTTTTGTGCGTCAAAATATTTTTTGAGATGCTGTAGGGAAAGAATAGTGGCCATACACAAAATTCAGGATCCAAAAATAATCAGATTGAGCGGTAAGCCGGGTTATTTTACAGGAGTGGTCAGCCAGCCACGCGGGCGGAGACATGTGCTGCCACTGCATCGGCTACTCGTTCGCCGTCCATGGCTGCGCTTACAATTCCACCGGCATAGCCAGCCCCTTCGCCACAAGGAAAAAGTGTTGTCAATTGGGGATGATGCAGTTTTTCGGGATCTCTGGGAATCCGAACCGGCGAGGACGTGCGAGACTCTGTCGCTACCACAACGGCTTCATCGGTGTAGTATCCTTTTATTTTTTTCCCCTGCTCACGAAAGGCAGTACGCAATCGACTCAGAATAAATTCGGGTAGTACATCTTGCAGGGGAGCGGCGCGCAAGCCCGGCAGGTAAGAGCAGTGGGGCAGGGTAGCAGAGAGGGTACCCTCGCAAAAATCTGTGAGTCTGAGCGCCGGAGCGACCAAGGCTCCACCGCCGGCGGTGAATGCCTTTTCTTCTACTGCTTGCTGAAAGCGGAGCAGTGAGAGCGCATCGATCGGATCCGCAGTTTTCGGTCCTGCTTTTTTTCCATGATCGTTTAGCAGATCAGGTCGATCGACGGCTACTACAATGCCACTGTTGGCGTAGGGGTTGTTGCGTTTAGAGGGGCTCCACCCATTTACCACGACTTCCCCTGGCGCGGTGGCTGCCGGCGCTATAATGCCACCCGGGCACATACAAAAAGAAAATACACCGCTGTCTTGCACTTGCTGTACCCAGCTATAGGCAGCCGGTGGTAGCCACTCACCTCTTGTTGCGCAGTGGTATTGCGCCTGGTCGATCAATTGTTGGGGATGTTCCACGCGTACACCCAGCGCAAAGGGTTTTGCCTCTATTAAGATTCCCTGGCGGTGCAGCAAATAAAATATGTCACGCGCCGAATGCCCGGTAGCGAGTATACAGGCAGCCCCCTCAAAAATAGCGCCGCGGCTTGTTTTTACCGCTTTCAATTTGTTTTCCTTGATGATAAAATCAGCGACCCGTTGTTCGAAATGAATCTCGCCGCCGCACTGCAAGATCTGTTCGCGCATGGCCGTGATGATACCCGGTAATTTATTGGTGCCGATATGCGGGTGCGACCGATAGAGAATACTTTCATCGGCTCCAAACTGAACGAACAATTGTAAAATACGATCTATGTCGCCTCGTTTATTACTGCGTGTATAGAGTTTTCCGTCACTGTAGGTGCCGGCTCCTCCTTCTCCAAAACAATAATTACTGTCTTCGTTGACCACCCCTTCTTTGTTAAGTCGGGCCAGGTCGCGGCGCCGTGCCCGTACTTCTTTTCCTCTCTCGAGTACGATGGGCCTGATACCACGTTCGATCAACCGAAGGGCGGCAAAGAGTCCGGCCGGTCCGGCTCCCACAATCAACACGCGGGTGGCTTCACTGGAAAGGGGCTTAAATAAAACGGGATCAAAGGGGCGCCCGCAAAAGGGTTCTTCTATAAAGGCCTGTACCGTTAAATTAACCCAGGCTTGCCTTCCCCTGGCATCAATAGATTGTTTGGTCAGGTAAAACCCATTGACCTGATCGGGCGTTGCATCTGCTGCGGATGCGATCAGGGCTCTGAGGGTTTTAGGGTCGGCTGCTTCGGAGGGTAAGATCCGAAGCGAAATTTTTTTTTGCATGCTGTCAGGTGTTTATCCTGAAAAAACGTACACAAAGATGCGTTTTTGCCCGGTAAAAATTAATACCTTACTCACACCATTTATGATTCGACCCTTTTTGTTGCGATTATCCCTGCTGACGCTATTGATCGGCCTGCTTGTTGCCTGCCGCATCAGCTATGTGCCCTCGCAAGCTCAGTACGGCAACCAACGTATTACCCGTGAGCTTGCCACCGATTCTGCGTTATATTTTTTAATAAAGCCTTATGGGGACAGTGTCGAAAAAAGTATGAGCACTGTAGTAGGTACTGTTCGCGACCTGCTGGAGAAAGGCCAGCCGGAAGGAACGCTGGGTAATTTTATGGCTGATGCCTATCTGACCATGGGTGCCCGGCAATTTGGGGAGCCCATCGATGCGGCCTTTGTAAATTATGGGGGCATTCGTTTACTTCAACTACCGGCCGGCCCCCTCACCCTGGGAAAAATTTTTGAGTTGATGCCTTTTGACAATGTGCTGGTCCTGCAACAGCTTAGCGGAACGCAGCTGCAGTCTTTTTTAGATCTGGTCGCAGCCAGAGGCGGATGGCCCGTTGCCGGAATTCGGTTTGTCATCAAGGATAAAAAAGCTATTGATATTTATATAAGGGATCGCCCCATACAGCCGGATGCCCAGTACTGGATCCTCAACTCTGATTTTGTGGCTTCAGGGGGCGATAATGCAGACATGCTGAAAGTATTACCGCAGCGCTCCACCGGGTACCTGGCCAGAAAGGCGCTCATCGATTATGCGTTGCTTCAAAGCCGGCAGCAAGGTTTTATAGGGGCGGTCTTAGAAAATAGAGTACGCTATGCTCAGTAGAAAAAATTTTATACGACAATCAGCCTTGCTGACAGGGGGGCTACTCTCGGCTCCCCTGATGGGCAAGGCGCTGGAAGGCCCTTCTGCCTACCGGCTGGTCATTTTGCATACCAATGATACCCACAGTCGGCTCGACCCCTTTCCCATGGACGGCAGCCGCAATCAGGGTTTAGGAGGTGTTGCTAAAAGGGCCGAAATAGTTAAACAGATTAGAGCTCAGGAACCTTATGTGCTCCTGTTGGATGCCGGTGATATTTTTCAGGGTACCCCTTATTTTAATTTTTACAAAGGGGAGCCCGAGATCAAGGCCATGTCCTATATGGGCTACGATGCCACCACCATTGGAAATCATGATTTTGATGCCGGAATGGAGAACCTGGCTACGCAGCTGCGCCTGCATGCCCGCTTTCCGATGCTGGTCTGTAATTATGATGTAAGCGGCACACCGCTGGAGAATAGCGTCAAGCCGTATCAGATTTTTAGAAGAGGCCCCCTAAAGATCGGGGTGTTGGGAGTAGGTATTGAGGGTAAAGGGCTCATACCCGATCAACTGTTCGGGTCTACCGTTTACCTGGATCCCATAGCCGAGGCCAACAAGGTGGCGGATATCCTCCGGAAAAAGGAGCGTTGCGATCTGGTGATCTGTCTTTCTCACCTTGGAAACCGTTATCCCACAGAGCGAAAGGTCAGCGATGAGGAGCTGGCCAAGCAATCGGAGGAAATTGACCTGATCATAGGAGGACATACCCATACTTTTTTAGACAAACCTCTCGTCTACACCAATAAAAAAGGCAGCGATGTACTGGTCAACCAGGTAGGCTTTGGGGGTATTTTGCTAGGTAGAATTGATTTTGAATTTTCCAAATTTTCGGGCCAAAAAATTTTAAAAGCAGAAAAAATCTTGATTTCCCCAAAAACAGTCGTTTAAATTTTTTTTGTTTGGGTTGGATTAATGATATTCGCCTTCCCGCGCAAGTTTTTTTATTGACAAATGTGGACATGTGGATAAAGCCTGCGCAGGACTGTTACTAACTACCGTTAAAACACGATAAACTGCATTGCAAGCGATGGACAAGAACGCGGAAAAAGTCTGGAGCAATTGTTTAAAGATCATCAAGGATATAGTAGAATGGCAACATTATAAAACCTGGTTCGAGCCCATCACGCCTGTTTCACTCAAAGGGAACGTGTTGGTCATACAGGTGCCCAGTCAGTTCTTCTTCGAATACCTTGAAGAGCATTATGTCAATCTGCTGGCCAAGACACTCAAAAGAGAGCTAGGCAAAGAAGCCCGTCTTGAATACCGTATTATGGTCGATAGCGGTAACAGCCGCAGTAAGCCTGTTACCATGGATGTCAGCGGGCAGGGGTACAAATCATTTTCGAACAACGAAATGGATTTTCCGCTGGTGATAAACAATCCTGTCAAGAATCCTTTTGTTATTCCGGGTCTCAAAAAAATGCAGATCGACCCGCAACTCAATCCTGTTTACACATTCGATGCTTTTATAGAGGGCGATTGTAACCGCGTAGCGCGTCGTGCCGGTAAGACCGTAGCCGAGAAGCCCGGGGCCAATTCCTTTAATCCCCTGGTCATCTATGGGGGAACAGGGTTAGGTAAGACACACCTCGCCCAGGCTATCGGTAACGAAGTCAAGCGTATTCATCCCAATAAAGTGGTTTTGTATGTGAGCTCCGAGAAGTTCATCAACCAGTTTATGGATCACAGCCGCAACAATGCCATCAACGATTTCATCCATTTTTATCAGTTGATCGATGTCTTGATATTGGATGATGTGCAATTTTTTGCCAAGGCCGAAAAATCGCAGGATGCCTTTTTTGCCATTTTCAATCACTTGCACCAATCGCAAAAGCAGCTGGTGCTTACCTCCGATAAATCGCCCAAGGATCTCGAGGGTGTGCAAGAGCGCTTACTCAGCCGTTTTCGTTGGGGACTGAGTGCCGACCTGCAGGTGCCCGACTACGAGACTCGAATAGAGATCTTGGAAAAGAAAATGAAGAATGACGGACTTGAAATGCCTAAAGAGGTGGTCAAGTATATCGCTTATAACATCAATAACAATGTGCGGGAGTTGGAAGGTGCTTTGATCTCGCTCTTGGCCCAGTCTTCTCTCAACCGAAAAGAGATCGATCTGGACCTCGCCAAGAAAGTGCTGCGCAATTTTGTAAAGTCTTCCAGCAAAGAGATCACGATCGATACCATTCAAAAGATGGTTTGCGAGTACTTTGATGTGCCCTACGACAAGTTATTGCAAAAGACCCGCAAGCGGGAGATCGTACAGGCTCGTCAAATAACCATGTACCTGGCCAAGGCGTTTACCAAGAATTCGCTCAAGACCATTGGCGATCATTTCGGTGGCCGCGACCACACTACGGTGATCCACTCTTGCCAAACCGTCAAAGATCTGATGGATACCGACGGTATCTTCCGCGAGAATGTGTTGGAACTGCAGCAGAAAGTGCAGTTGGCAGCCATGTAAATTCTGTTTATTTTTGCCCTCCGCCGGTAGCTAAAGGCGGTAACGGAGAGGTGCCTGAGTGGCCGAAAGGGCCGGTTTGCTAAACCGTTGTACGGACTTAAATCTGTACCGAGGGTTCGAATCCCTCCCTCTCCGCCAGCAAGAATCGATGCCCCCCTTGGGGGCATTTTTCATTCGGTGAGCGCGGCATGCTTGCATGCCAAAGCGAGCCTGATGAAAAATAGACAGGGGCGCAGCTCCGCTCGCTTTTCGTATAAGGGGCCGCCCCATGTCCGAGCGCAGCGAGGACAATCCTTGAATTGGGGGACTTGCTCAGGAGAACAATCCTTGCGCATCAGGAAACCTGTACAGGCTTCACTTCTCCGATCGAAATGGCATGATCGGAGACCGCATGGCCTTTACAAAGGGGCACTACATACACGTGATCATTGCCCTTTTCAATAATTTTTACCAGACTGCCCACTAGTGCTACTCGTCTGCAATTTACTTCTGCGCACCAAATGACCAACTGATCGGAATGCATATTCCAGTGTTCCATCCAACTATCGTAGGGATAGGGGCTTAGGGGCAAGCCTTTGTAGTGTTGAATGGTGGTCATGCTGATTCAATTGATTTCAATAAATTCAATCTCTGCTGCAAGGTCTAGCACTTGTGAATGGGGACTCTAGGTATTTTATGCAGTGGGGATAGGTATTTTTTTTAAGATTTCTTATTTTTTTCTTCTTATCTTCTCTACTAAAATCACAATCAATAGGAATGAGCAATTTTATCTCTTTAGAAAAGGCTATCGAAATGACAACGCTATACCGGTCGCAGATGGACACGATCTTGGCAGATGAGTATAAGGGTCAGGACATTTTGGCCAAAAGCGAGGTATTTTCCAGGCAACAGATAGAGAAGTTGTTGGCAAAGCCTGGCTGTAGTCAACTGAGGTTGTACTATGGTATGGATCAGGACCTAAAGGTTCATACGTTATTAGTGGGAGTAAATGAAAGGGGAGAGGATATGATCGGTATTTCACCGGAGGGCGAGAACTATGCATCAGAAGATATTATCGAAGAGGCCGAGCGTTGTCCGCCTAGTTGTCCTCCGTCCTCTCCACTAAATTCTTAAGTTTCTATGCCCTATTGGTTGAACATAGTATTGCAATTTTCTATCTTGATAGCCGCGGTTATTGCATACCTTAAGCGAAAGCGTATTCATAAGAAATATTTACCGTTTATAATTTCTGTTTGGATAAATCTTGGGGGTTGTATAGTAAACCAGATTGCAAATTTTTTTTTTAGCGGCAATGCCGTTTCCTCTAATATTTATTTTATTATTTTTTGCCTGCTGGTCCTTTGGCAGTTCAGATGTTGGGAACTTTTTAGTGATCGTCCGTTAGCCTACTATATTTTAGGAGGTTTGTTTATTCTTGTTTGGCTGTTCGATAATCTTGTGCTAGGCACTCTCTTTGCGTTTAACCCGTATGCCCGTATAATCAATTCGGTGGCTATCGTGCTGATGTCTATTCATCTGTTTAGTGGCGGACTGCAAGATCAGTCGAAAGTTTTTTGGAAAAACTCCAAACAGATCATCTTGGTGGCCTATATTTTATTTTTTACAGTCAAGTTCATCACAGAGTTTTTTTGGCAGTATGGAAGGCAACTCGGCGATTCGTTCCTGATCAATATTATTATCTGTTATCAGGGGATTAATTTTTTTGTAAACCTGCTTTATGCACTAGCTACTTTATGGATTCCCGTCAATACTCGCTATTCCTGGCTATCACGCTAGCTACGTTGTTTGTTGTAGCTATTCTTTTGTATTTTGTTTTTCGCATCATACAAAAGCAGCAGCAATTATTGCGCTTACAGCGTCAGGTGGTCAAGGTAGAAATGGCTACGCTAGAAAAAGAGCGCGCTCGGATCGCCGGCGATCTGCACGATGATATCGGCCCTTTACTGGCGGCCATCAAATATCGGATGTCTACCGTAGCCCCCGGTATCGAGCGCGACCAAAATGAGCTGGATGTTTGTGCGAGCCATGTAGATGAAGCGCTCGTTCGCCTAAGACAAGTAACGCACAATTTACTTCCGGCCACGTTAGAGAGAAGGGGGTTGGTCGAAGCTATTCAGGACTTGGTCGTAAGCACGGAGCAGCTGCATCCATTGAAAATAGAATGTAGAGTCGATCTGGCAAGTCCTCTTAGTAAAGAGATCGAGATTCATTTATACCGCCTGGTACAAGAGGCATTAGCCAACTGCATCCAGCATGCAGCTGCCACTCGTTTTCAAATTACTCTTGCAACAGATCCTCGAACACTCAACTTGCAATTTATGGATAATGGAATCGGTATCTCAAAAGAAATATCGGCAGAGGCCTATAGAGGCCGAGGAATTATTGGGTTCAGTAATCGTGCCACTATGTTAGGGGGGCAGTTTACGCTGGATAGCGAGCCCAGTAAAGGGACTGTCCTTACATTTGTGATACCAAACATATGACTCCCTACACCAAGATCTCTGTGGTCGTGGCTGACGATCACGAAATATTTCGACAAGGGTTCAAAGCTATGATCACTCGTTATGATGAGTTGCAAGTTGTGGGTGAAGCTGAGAATGGAAAAGAGTTAGTTCAGCTCGTATCGACCCAACAGCCCGATCTGGCCTTTGTGGATATCAAGATGCCGTTGATGGATGGTATTGATGCTACTCGAGAAATTACAGCACTGGCCACGGCTACACGAGTCATTGCCTTGTCGATGTTCAATGATGACGTGTATGTAATTGACATGCTACAGGCCGGTGCATCGGGCTATGTGCTTAAAAATGCCCGTTACGAAGAATTGATCAAAGCTTCTCGTATAGTAATGAGTGGCGGACATTATTTTTGTAATGATGCTTCTGAAAAAATAAAGGCCTTTTTAAATGTTCATGCCGTCAATTCATTGACAAAGGCGCGCGACCCTCTTTTCACCGAGCGTGAAATCGAAATAATCAAATTGATCTGTGAGCAATTGACTTCTAAGGAAATCGCAGTTGCGCTGGGACTCAGCCAGCGAACCGTGGATACTTACCGCGATGTGATACAGAAGAAGACAAAATCCAAGAACATGGCCGGAATTGTTCTTTATGCGGTCAAGTACGGATTATATAAAGGGTAAGGTGGACTAGACCCTCACTCCAAAGAAGTATCCCACTATAGCCGAGATAACCATGGCAATGGTGCCTCCCAACACAATCCGTAGGACGGCTTTGTATACGCTTGATCCCCCCGCGCGTGCCGATACGGTACCCAGAATAGCCAGCGCCACCACGGTACAGCCATACAGAATATACTCCATGCTAGAAACCGGGGCTAGCAAGGTGACCATCAGCGGAATAAAACCTCCCGCCGTAAATGCAGCTCCCGATGCAAGTGCTGCTTGGATGGGATTGGCCTGGCTCATTTCAGTGATGCCTAATTCATCGCGAACATGCGCACCCAATGCATCGCTGGCTGTTAGTTCTTTGGCAACCAGCTTGGCGGTAGCGGGTTGTAACCCTCTTTTTTCATAGATCTGCGCCAGTATCAATTCTTCCTCTTCGGGCATCTCCTCCAGTTCTTTTTTCTCACGTTCAATATCGGCCGACTCTATATCGGTCTGCGAACTCACCGATACGTATTCACCGGCTGCCATCGAGAGGGCACCCGCCACAAGGCCAGCCATGGTAGCTAACAAGATCGGATCGCGTGAAGAACTGGCCGCTGCGACCCCAATGGCCAGACTCGAAATAGAGATGATCCCATCGTTGGCGCCGAGTACGGCTGCGCGTAGCCAATTACTCCGATGGATATAGTGTTTTTCCAGGTAATTATCGATAGTGGTTTTCGTCATACGTAAGCGTTAGTGCAGTGTGCGATTTGTTCTATTGAGCAGATCCTCAAGGTAATCAATTTGTATCTCTTGGATCTCCAGTAATTTTTTATTTTGATGTACCAGCAGATGATCGATCTTTTCGCTCAGTAGTTTTATCTCCAGCTCGGCTTTTAAATTGATCTTATAGTCGTGTTCCGCCCGTTGCCGGTCTTTTTGTTCCTGCCGGTTTTGGCTCATCATAATAATAGGGGCCTGTATAGCGGCTAGACAAGATAAAATCAGGTTTAGCAATATAAAGGGAAATGGATCAAAGGAGCGATAGCGGAGCAGCCATACATTGATGAACATCCAGCAAAGGATAAAACAAAAAAAACTGACGATAAAGATCCAGCTTCCTCCAAATGCAGCGACGCGGTCGGCCAGCCGCTCACCTAACGTCAGTTGTTTTTCGGTCTCTTCTTGTATGGTTTCTGATAATATTCCATTTTGTTGAATGGCCAACATCACTTCTTTGTCGAGGGCGGCGAGCTCGGTCCTCTCTTTTTCGATCAGCCCATTGAGGTAGCGTCTGCGGTATAGATTCAGTTCTTCGGCCGACAGGTAATGCTCTTTCTCAAAACCAGGGTAGTCGGTTTTGATCAGCGCCAACATACCGGGGCGAAGGCTACTGCCAGACACGGCCTCTGCTATAGGTAGCGGCCGCTTACTCAAAAAACTGGTCTGCATACACTGTATTTGTCATACAGTGTGAATATAAAAAAAAAGAACCGGCCCTCCAATGAGTTAGCCGGTTCAAGGAAATAAAAGTATAATTAAAGCACTTCTACGCTTCTTTCTACAAAGGCTGTCAGGTCGGCACCCTTGAGCATTCCTTGGGAAAGCAAGGCCAGGTCGCAGGCTTGCTTGGCCAGGGTTGCCTGTGTCGTCTCATCGGCGGACAAGATCTTGCCGATCAGTTTGTGATTGGCATTGATGGCCACTTTATAGCTATCAGGCATCGAGCCATAGAAACTCATGGGGCCTCCCCCCATTTTACTCATTTCTTTCATACGACGCATCCATTCCTCCATGGTGATGGTAACCGGAAGTGATTCCGAAGGTAGACTCTCGACCTCCACTTTCATGTTGGTGTTATTAAAGGCTTTCTCAAAGATGGATTTCAGCTGGTTGGTCTGCTCTTCGGTCAAGCTGTGCTTTTCGGCCTCTTCTTTTTCTATCAATTTTTGAATAATGTCCGCATCTACTCGTTTGAATGTAGTTTTCTCCAATTTCATTTCGAGATGCTGCATAAAGTGGTTGTCGATGGGTGTGTTCATTAACAGCACATCATAACTTTTCTGTTCGGCAGCTCTGATAAAAGTATGTTGCTGTTCGGCATCACCCGTGTACAGCCAAACCAGTTGACCGTTCTTATCGGTTTGAAAGTCCTTGACCTTGGTCTTGTACTCCTCGAGCGTATAGTGCTCTTTTTGGGTATTGGTCAATAGTAAAAAGTCCTTGGCTTTTTCGTAAAATTTTTCGTCAGAGAGGGCGCCGTATTTTACAAAAATGCCAATGTCACTCCATTTATTCTCGTATGACTTGCGGTCTTTATTGAACAGCTCCATTAACTTTTCGGCCACCTTGCGGCTGATGTAGCTGTTGATCTTCTTTACATTGCTGTCGCTTTGTAAGAAAGAGCGGCTCACGTTGAGTGGAATATCCGGAGAGTCGATAACGCCATGCAGCAGTAGTAAGAACTCCGGTACAATATCTTTTACCTCATCGGTAATGAATACCTGGCGACTAAAAAGCTTTATCTTATTTTTTTGTATCTCGTAGTCGTTCTTGAGTTTTGGAAAGTACAGCACCCCTGTCAGATTAAAGGGATAATCCACATTCAGATGGATCCAGAACAGCGGCTCTTCGGTAAAGGGGTAGAGTTCGCGGTAAAAGCTAAGGTAGTCTTCGTCTTTAAGCTCAGAGGGCGCCTTGGTCCAAATAGGCTGTGTCGTATTGATGATATTGGGAACATCAATGCTTTTATATTTCTTTTTTCCGTCGCTGTCTTCGCCATCTTCGACCGATTGCGATTTGGTTCCGAATTGAATGGGGATTGGCAAAAACTTGGCATAGCGGTCGAGGATCTGCTGAATGCGGTGATCTTCCAGAAACTCTGCTGACTCTTCGTTGATGTGTAATATTACATCCGTGCCTCGGGTGGCTCGTTTACCCTCGCTGATCTCGAAAGCTGTGCTGCCATCGCAGGTCCATTTGGCGGCTGTCGCCCCCTCTTGGTAAGAGAGTGTCTGGATCTCAACTTTCTCGGCTACCATAAAGGCCGAGTAAAAACCCAGACCGAATCGGCCAATGATCTCATTGGCGTCCTTGGCCTCTTTAAATTTCTCCATAAACTCGGTCGCCCCCGAAAAGGCCACCTGGTTGATGTATTTTTTGATCTCCTCGGCGGTCATTCCCAACCCCGCATCAGCGATCGTGATGGTCTTTTTCTTTTTATTGACCGTTACCTGAATGGTCAAGTCACCCAGTTCTTGGTTGTACTGGCCCAGGGAACTCAGCCGCTTGAGCTTTTGGGTCGCATCGATGGCATTGCTGATCAGCTCGCGCAGAAAGATCTCGTGGTCAGAGTACAGGAATTTCTTGATGATCGGAAAGATATTCTCCGTATTAATGGAAATCGTGCCTTTTTCCTTGGTCATGAGAGGGGATTTTAGTTTTATAGTAGTCTGCAAGCTCCGTTCCATCCCCTGCAATCTTGCCAGATTGACATTTTTGGGAGGTCTTTTTGCCCGGCCCCCTGAGAATCCGTCAGCATACCTTATATTTGCTGCCCCGAAAGGGATCGGGAGGTAGTTCAGCCCGGTAGAATACCTGGTTTGGGACCAGGGGGTCGCAGGTTCGAATCCTGTCCTCCCGACCAAATGAAAAAGCCTTAGGCGAAAGTCTGAGGCTTTTTTTATGGGCAAGCGCATAAAGCTTGCTTTAATGCATGGGGCCATAAAAAGGAGGATGCTCGCTAAGCGAGCAAGACTTTTTCAATGGTGACTCCCCCCTTTATGGATCACCGCAGGTAATCCGGCGCAATGGTATTGTTACAACGGGCTATCTCTCTACACTTATAGAAAACCAATTCGATGAAAAGAGTCTTCATCACGCTGCTCCTATCTTTTGGCGGCTTCTGCCTGTATGCCCAGGGAACCTCCGCGCTTCGATGGATCGATAAGGAGGGGTGGACGGCCTATTTACAAGGAACCATGCCCTTGGTCATTAGCGTGCCGCATGGCGGAACTGTTAATCTGAGCGAGATAGCGGACCGCAGTTGCGAGGGTGCCGTAACGGTAACTGATTCGTACACGAAAGAGTTGGCGGTGGAGATCGCCGACCACCTGCAAAAATTCAACGGTCAGTCTCCCTATCTGATAATATGCAACCTCATCAGAAAAGATATCGATCAAAACCGCGATAAGCCCGAGGCTACCTGCGGAGACAGTCGTATGGATGCTCCCTGGGAATCCTTTCATGCTCAAATCGACGAAGCGATCAACGAAGCGATCGCACAATTCGGGTTTTGTGTCTATATTGATTTGCATGGTCATGGCCATCCCGAGCAGCGGCTTGAGTTGGGCTATATGCTATCTGATAAAGAGCTCAAAG
>JBIIDB010000037.1:0-13761 GCA_044238505.1 Chitinophagaceae bacterium
ACGGCACCAGTAATATCAATGTGGAGTTCGAACTGGGAGTAGACCTGGAGGCTGCTGCCAATGATGTACGCGATAAAGTATCGCAGACCGTCCGTTCGTTACCCTCCGATCTGGATGCTCCCCCGGTAGTCTCAAAAGCCGATGCCAGCTCGGAGCCCATTATCTCGATGACGGTGCAGAGTCCCAACCGAGATCAGCTTGCCATTACAGAGTATGCTACCAATGTGCTGGTTGAACGGTTGCAGACCATCCCTGGTGTGAGTGCCGTACAGATCTGGGGTGAAAAGCGCTATGCGATGCGCCTCTGGCTGGAACCTGCAAAGCTGAATGCCTTGGGCATTACCGTTGGAGATGTACAAGCGGCGCTGACCCGCGAAAACAGCGAACTGCCCTCCGGAAAGATCGCTGGTTCGTCCATAGAGCTTTCGGTACGAACCTTCGGGCGTATGAATACCGAAGAGGATTTCAACAACCTCATCATTAAAAACAGCAATGGGGTCGATGTCAAACTCAAGGATGTGGGCGAGGCGGTGCTGGGTCCTGAGAACGAGGAGACCCTGATGCGGGGCAATGGAACGCCCATGATCGCATTGGCCATTATCCCCCTACCCGGCTCCAATTATGTATCGATCTCCAATGAATTTTATAAGCGGCTCGAGCAGATCAAAAAAGATGTGCCCGAAGATATCACCCTTAATATTGGGCTGGATCAAACCCGATTCATCAAGAAATCGATCCTTGAAGTACGAGAGACTCTCATGATTGCTTTTTTGCTGGTGGTCATGATCATCTATGCTTTCTTCAGGGATTGGATTATTGCCCTTCGTCCGCTGATCGATATACCGGTCTCGTTGATCGGCGCCTTTTTTATTATGTATCTGATGGGATTTACCATCAATGTGCTTTCGCTATTGGCTATTGTGCTGGCTACGGGGCTGGTAGTAGATGACGGGATCGTGGTCACAGAAAATATTTACAAGCGGATCGAAAAGGGCATGAATAAATGGCAAGCCGCGGTAGAGGGTTCACGTGAAATTTACTTTGCCGTCATAGCCACATCGATCACACTGGCTATTGTATTTCTGCCGATCATCTTTTTAGAAGGATTTGTAGGAAGATTGTTCCGTGAATTTGGCATTGTGGTATCGGGCGCCGTATTGATCTCTGCCTTTGTATCGCTGACCCTGACGCCGGTGCTCAATGTCAAACTCACTAAAAAAAATCCGGGAAATCACGGCTGGTTCTACCGCTTTACAGAGCCCTTCTTTCGTTGGATGGAAAACGCGTATCAACGACAGTTGGAACGTTTTATGAAGATCCGCGTTATCGGAGTGCTCATTATCGGTCTGTGTTTGGCTGCCATCTACTTTGTAGGGAGCCAACTGCAATCGGAGATCGCCCCCATGGAGGACCGCAGCCAATTTAGGGTACAGTTGACCGCACCGGAGGGCACTTCTTTTGATGCGATGGACAATTACGTAAATCGAGTCACGCAACTGGTGCTCGATTCCATACCGGAACGGACCATGCTCTTTAGCATTACCTCTCCCGGATTTACGGGCTCAGGCAATGCCAATACCGGATTTGTACGGGTAACGCTCACAGATCCCGCGTTGCGCGATCGCTCGCAAGGAGAGCTGGCCAAGATGATCAACCGCAATCTATCCCGCTATACCGAAGGCAGAGGATTTGTGATCGAAGATCAGACCATCTCGGTAAACCGCAGAGGCGGTCAGCCGGTTTCCTTCGTGGTGCAGCATAATAATTTCGATAAGCTCACCAAGGCCTTGCCCAAGATGCTCGAAGAGGCTCGCAACAGTAAGATCCTGCAAAACCCCGACACCGATCTTAAATTCAATCGCCCCGAACTCAAGGTAGAGATCGATCGATTAAAGGCCGCCTCCCTGGGCGTAAGTGTAACAGACGTTTCGCAAACCCTGCAATTGGCCTTCAGTAACCGACGCATGGGTTATTTTACCAAGGACGGTAAGCAATACAGTGTGATGGGGCAGGTTGCCCGCAACGACCGAGACGATCCGGGCGATCTGCGACAACTCTTTGTACGTAACAACAAAGGGGAACTGATCTCACTGGACAATCTTATATCCATAGAGGAGACAAACAGCCCTCCTACCATTTACCATTTTAACCGTTACAAGTCGGCCACCATTTCTGCCAGCCTGCAACCCGGCTTCACCATCGGTGATGGCATCAAAGAGATGGAACGAATTGCTGCCAAGGTCCTCGATGATACCTTTACTACGTCGTTGAGTGGATCGTCCAGAGACTTTAAAGAAAGTGCGAGTAATACCTCCTTCGCGTTCTTGCTGGCACTGGTTTTGATCTTCTTGGTATTAGCCGCGCAGTTCGAAAGTTTTGTTGATCCGCTCATCATCATGTTTACGGTACCACTGGCCATAGCCGGCGCTGTATTGTCGC
Source organism: Chitinophagaceae bacterium (assembly GCA_044238505.1). Lineage (GTDB taxonomy): Bacteria > Bacteroidota > Bacteroidia > Chitinophagales > Chitinophagaceae > JJ008. Next base: position 2,440 of record JBIIDB010000037.1, read on the forward strand.
TCTGGGCATTTGGACATACCCTCAACATATTTTCACAGATCGGCATGATCATGCTGATCGGATTGGTTACCAAAAATGGGATCCTGATCGTTGAGTTCGCCAACCAGATCCGAGAAAAAGGAATCGGCAGAACCGAAGCCGTCGTACAGGCGGCTACCCAACGACTGCGTCCTATTTTAATGACCAGCCTGGCCATGGCACTGGGAGCCTTACCGTTGGCACTATCGCTGGGGGCCGCTGCCACCAGCCGAATTCCCCTAGGGGTTGTGATCGTGGGAGGTATTTGCTTTTCACTGTTATTAACCTTGTTTGTTATTCCGGCTATGTATTCATACCTGTCCAGAAAAAGAAAAGAAAAAGAAATAGACAAGTTTATCGGTGCTTAACCTTGCTCCATGAAAAGAATCTTATTTTATATAGCCCTCTCTTTTGCTCTTTCCAATAACGGGCTTAGTCAGCCGCTGTTGACCGTAGAGGAGGCCATTGCAACAGCACTGGAAAATAACTTCGAGATCCGATTGGCTAAGAACGATTCTGCAGCTGCAGCACTCGACTACCAGTACAGAAACGCCGCCCTGTTGCCCAGCCTCAACATAAATTCGGGGCTTACGTTCAACAATAACGACCAGTATCAAAAATTCACAGACGGCGCCATTCGACAGCGTAAAGGGATCAGATCCGAAAATCTCAACGGCAGCGTCGCCTTGAACTGGACTCTCTTTAATGGCGGACGACTCTATGCAACCCGCGAACGGGTATCAGCCGTATGGGAGGCTGGAACACTGGCCATCAAGAATAATATTATCAACACAATCGGACAAGTAATTACGGGGTACTATGCCATCGTGCAACAAAAACAACAACTGCGTGCGCTAGAAGAACAACTGGCCATCAATACCGAACGGGTCAAACTGGCCGAATACAAATTAAGTATCGGTGCCGGCACTAAACCCGATGTTCTGCAAAGCAAAGTCGATCTGAACGCCACCAAAGCCGCCCAATTACAACAGCAAAACAACATTGTACTGCTTAAAGAGCAACTCAATTTTCTGTTGGGTGTTGCCGCGGGTCGCCGCTACGAGGTATCGGATTCCATCCCCTTCTCGGATCGGATCCTGCTGCAAGATGTACAACCATCCTTACGAACAACAAATCCGACACTCCTGATCGCCTCCAAACAGATCGATATCGCACGGCTTCAACTTCGAGAAGCAAAAGCCGATCGCTGGCCACAACTGAATCTGACCTCCAATTACAACTTCAATCGCCTCGATAATATTGCCGTGGTCAATCCCTTTCAACCGTTATTTAGCCGCAACAACGGACTGAACGTTGGGATCAACACATCCATTCCGTTATTCAACCAGTTCGCCGCAAAGCGAAATATCCGATCGGCGCAACTCTCGCTGCAAAACCGGCAGCTGGTTTTTGAACAGCAGCAAGAACAATTGAATTTACAGCTGATACAGGCCTATAACGAATACGAGGCACAGCAAAAGGCACTACTGCTAGAAGAGGAAAATATTGTACTGGCCAAAGAGAATGTGGCCATTGTACTGGATGTTTACCGCCTGAACGCCACCACCCTTATTCAACTAAAAGAGGCGCAAAAGAGCCTGCAGGATGCTTACACCCGTCTTATACAGGCCCGCTTCTTGACAAAGCGAGCAGAGACTGAATTGCTACGCATCAAAGGCGCACTGCTACGCTAATCGGCGGTTTGGCGATTTTATTGTTTCTTTGCAGGTAAATACACCCTATGGAGCCCTTGGTTGGTATCATTATGGGAAGCGACAGTGATCTTTCGGTTATGCAAGCGGCGGCCGAAGTGCTAAAGGAATTCGGCATTCCGCACGAGATTACGGTAGTCTCTGCGCATCGTACCCCGCACCGAATGATCGAATATGCCCAACAAGCCAGGGAGCGTGGTCTCAAAGTTATTATTGCAGGAGCCGGGGGTGCCGCCCACCTTCCCGGGATGGTGGCTTCAGTTACTACCCTTCCGGTCATAGGGGTACCCATCAAATCTTCAAACTCCATTGACGGATGGGATTCGGTACTCTCCATTTTACAGATGCCCAATGGCGTTCCGGTGGCTACTGTAGCCCTGAACGCAGCTAAGAATGCCGGCATATTAGCTGCGGAGATACTGGGAACACATCATGAATCCATCGCCCAAACAATCGCCACCTATAAAGCCCAGTTGAGCGGAGAGGTGATCGAGAAAGTACAGCGGTTAAAAAAAGAGGGGTACGAAAATAAATTTGACTAAGGCAGGTGCAGGATCGTAAACTCCTGCGTAAGTCCCTGCGAATGCGCCAGTAACTGCTCGATCAGCTCTTTTCCCCACTGCGCATAATAATACCCCAGATGCTGATGACGCTCCTGTAAATGCCCATCGGGAAATAGCTGTGCATGGAGCCCTTGCAATTGATGTTGCTGTTCTTGGTGCTTTCGTTTGATGACCCGCCACAGTTTTTTCTCCAGCCCTTCGAGTCCTTGCTGTGATCTTTTCTCTAGCGAAGACACATGCGCCTCGAGGGTTGGATCGAGTTGTCCGGCCTGCCGTTTGATCTGCTCGTACAGCTGTTGTAACGCGTTGCGTTGCTGGTCAAGAGTCTGCTGCGATAGCATCGTCTTATCTACGACAGACCGCAGCTGCTGATCAGCCGTTGCAAACAGTTGCCCGGGCTCCAGTCCGAGATTAGCCAATCGCTTTGCAGCGGCTGGCTCTACCAATAAAAAGGAGTTGCGTAACACTAATACAGGAAGTGGAATAGCGGCAGCGGCAAAGAGTTTTTTTACTTGCAACCAGTACGCGATCTCGGCACCGCCCCCAATAAAGGCTACATCGGGCAAGAGGCTGCATTGAAATAGTCCGCGCAGCAACACATTGGGACTAAAGCGCTCGGGATGGTGCTCTACTTCCTGCAACAACGCCTCTTGGCTAAAGACCAGCGAGGTCCCTTGCACCATCCATTGCTCTCCTTGTTTCTCGATGCGTTGTCGACTGCCTTGTTGCAGATAAAATAAATTGATGGCACGGGGAGAAGCTTGTACTTTATAGCCTGCCCGAACAAGAGCATCAGCTTGCTCCTGCACCAGGGGCGCTGTAAATTGCTCGAGTAGTTCTTTTTTTATGATGGGAATAAAGGGGCGTTTGAGATCAGCATCATCAGGTAACAGAACCAGCAAGCCCTGCGATGAAAACAACGTATGTACTAATCGAAAAGTAGCCTCTGCCAGGGTGCGGCCCTCTGCATAGCAGTCCCGCAGTATACGAACCCACTCAGCACCGTGTGGAAAAACGCCTAGCTGGCCCTCAATCCGGTCAATGAGCCCCACCAATCCTTGGTCGATGATCATACGACCGACTGCCCCGCGCTGGCTTGTAGTCCATTGAATCTTTTCCGTTCCTAGATGTATATGATCTAACTCCGCCAGGTCTGCGTCTTCGGTTCCCATATAGAACACTGGCACAAAGTGGCAATCGGGTATTGCTTTTTGTAAGTTTTCGGCAAGCGCGATCGCATGCAAGATCTTATAGATAAAGTAAAGAGGGCCGCTGAATAAATTATTCTGGTGCGCAGTGGTGATGGTGTAACAATTGTCCTGACGGATCAGATCCAGATTTTTTTGGAGCCTGTCAGGCCGTTCCAAGCCTTCGTATTGAGATGCCAGCCGATTAGCCAATAAGATCCGGTCAACAGGCACCTGTCGGCGTGCCTCGATACAGGCCTTAATACCGCGCAACGAAGCTTCTTGCGAAATAAAAGATTGCAGGGATGGATCATGATCAAGGTAATTGACCACCAGTGGAGAGAATGATCCGGTTTCCCGATACGGAATACGCTGTGCCGAATAGCCCATAAGCTGTAAAAGTAAGAAGATGCTCAGAAACGCTCTACGGCAAAAGCACGAATGTCCATAGAGACAGGCCGCTCATCGACGATCTCCTGCACTAATTTGCCGGTACCGGCCCCCAGGCTCAAACCCAACATGGCATGCCCGGTGGCCACCACTACGTTACGATACGAATGGATCTTACCGATGTACGGGAGCCCGTCTGCCGAGCAGGGTCTATAGCCATACCAGATCTTGTCGGTGCTTGGAAAGGGAACTGAAAGATCAGGATAAAATGCCTCCACCGCACGCAAGATCCCTTTGACCCTGTTGTAACGGGGAGGTGTATCCTGCGGGGTTATCTCCATAGTGCCGCCCAACCGAATCAGACCAGAGGTAAGCGGTGTAATCGCCACCCTGCCCTCGATAAGAATAGAGGGATAGTTTACCTGAGCTGCAGCAGGAGGCTCCAGAGTAACAGAATACCCTCTGCCAGGCATTAGCGGTATGCGAACCCCCAGTTGGGCGGCTGTCTGACGACCCCACGAGCCGGTAGCCACAACCACTTGCTCTGCAGAAACGGCACCCTTGTCATAGACTACTTTTGTAACACGATCGCGTGCTGTCGCAAAGCTAGTTACCTGCGCATGGGTGATAAATTCCACGCCCCTCTTTTTCAACAGCTCGATGAGCTGGGGAATAAGTTGATTGGGATAACAATGTGCATCGCAACCAAAATAAAGAGCACCCAACGCATCAATGCGCGTGCCCGGCTCCATAGCCTGTAGTTCTTGCTGATTCAATAAACGGGTATCGCTTAGGCCCAGAGAGAGCGCTTGCTGCCAAGTGTGATAGCAATGCTCGGCCTTCTGTTCGGTCTTGAAGATCTCGAGCAATCCTTTTTGCTGGTACGAAAAATTCATTCCGGGTAAGGTGGCCCAACGGGCATACTCACGCTGACTGAGCAGCGAAATATCGCGCAGCGGAATTGCAGCAGCCGCTACTTTTTGAGCTGTAGCGCTTCGCATAAAATGCCAGCCCCAGCGAATCAGGTTCATATCCAGGCGGGGCTGTACATAAAACGGGCTTTCGCTATTCCACATCCAGCGTAATCCCTGCTTTACAATACCGGGTGTGGCCAGGGGTATAAAATGACTGGGGCAGATATAGCCCGCATTACCAAACGAGCAACCCTGCAGCAGATCTTCTTTGTCGATCACGACAACCTGATGACCGGCTTCTTGCAAATAAAAAGCCGAGCTTAACCCAATGATACCTCCGCCGACAACCACTACTTTCATACCGTATTAAATAACTTGAAATCCATACGCATAGGGATCATCCTGCGGATCGATCCAAATAGTATTGTATCCATACACGCGCGCCCACCCCTCTACCGAAGGACGAATAGCCCGATAGGATCCCAACATCACTTCTTCTTCGATGCGTCCGGTAAAACAACTTCCAATGATACTTTCGTGAATAAATGATTCCCCCTTCTTCAACTTTCCCTTGGCATACCATTGGGCCATACGGGCACTGGTGCCCGTGCCGCAAGGAGATCGGTCGATGGCTTTGTCTCCATAGAAAACAGCATTGCGAGCCGTGGAATTTGTATCGAGAACAGCGCCCGCCCAAAGGATATGTGAGCAGCCATGAATGGTAGGGTCTTCGGGATGAACAAAGGTGTACAGCCGGTTGATCTCGTTGCGAAGTGCCCTGGACCAAGCCACCAACTGGTCGGCCCGATAATGCTCGATCCCCTTGAAGTTGGGCTGCACGTCGACGATAGCATAAAAGTTTCCGCCGTAGGCGACATCCACCACCAGATCTCCCAGCTCGGGACAATGAGCCGTCAGATCGGCGGCGTAAAGAAATGAGGCCACATTGGTGAGTCGGACAGCTTCTACTTTGGTTTTTCCCTGTACTAAGCGGCTCTGGTACTGCACGGAGATAAGTCCGGCTGGTGTCTCCAGCTGCAACTGCCCCGGCTGCTTTGGAATAATGAGCCCCTCCTCAATGGCGATAGTAACAGTCCCGATGGTACCATGTCCGCACATCGGCAAGCAACCGCTGGTCTCAATAAAAAGTATGGAGGCATCGTGCCGTGGATCGATGGGTGGATAAACGATACTGCCACTCATCATATCGTGACCACGCGGTTCGAACATCAGACCCCGGCGAATCCAGTCGAATTCACGCAAGAAGTGCTGTCTTCGTTCGCTCATCGCTTGTCCCTGCAAGAGAGGTCCGCCTTCTCTTATTACCCGAACGGGGTTGCCACACGTATGAGCGTCTATACAATAAAAAGTATGCTTCATGAAACAGCATCGAATAGGTCTGTAAATATATCAAATTATCAATGTACATTAGTTGCCTAAATCAGACATGGAGACCTACGGCAAGATATTATTGGTGGCGATGCCGGCTTTTTTATTTCTTGTTCTTTTCGAAAAGCTGTATGGGTACAAAAAAGGATTCGACACGGTCCGCCAACTCGACATGATCTCTTCGCTTAGCTCAGGGATCACTAATGTTACCAAATCGGTGTTGGAGCTCACGATCGCCATCGGTATCTACCCCTTCCTGCTCACGCATTTTGCCGTTACGCAGATCGAACAAAGCTGGCTGGTCATTGTGATCACGTTTATTATACTCGACTTTAACGGCTATTGGATTCACCGATGGAGTCACCGGATCAATTTATTTTGGAATCTGCATGTTATTCATCACAGCAGCGAAGAATTCAACCTGGCTTGTGCCCTGCGGCAAAGTATCTCTGCTTTCTTTAACTTATTCTCGGTACTACTGTTGCCCGCTGCCCTACTGGGTATTCCGCAAGGTGTTATCGCTACTGTAGCCCCCTTGCATCTGTTTGCGCAGTTCTGGTATCATACGCGCCATATAGACAAGATGGGATGGCTGGAGCATGTGTTGGTCACGCCCTCGCATCACCGAGTGCACCATGCGATCAATCCGGAGTACATGGACAAGAACCTCTCACAGATCTTTATTGTATGGGATAAATTATTCGGCACTTTTGTTGCCGAGAAAAAAGAGATCCCGCCCGTGTATGGGATCACACGGCCGGCCCGTACCTGGAATCCGATCCGAATCAACTTTCAACACCTTTGGCTGCTCATTACCGATGCCTGGCGCACCCGCCATTGGAAAGAGAAATTCACACTATGGTTTAAGCCCACGGGGTATCGTCCGGCCGATGTAGCCGAACGCTATCCGGTCTATAAGATCGATGATGTGTATAGTTTTGAAAAATACGCCCGTCCTGCTTCCCGGCCCTTTTTGATTTGGACCTGGATACAGCTACTGGTACTACTGTTGATGATCAGCTATCTTTTTGCCAACATAGCTTCCATTAATGAACTGGATCCGACTTACATCTACTGGTACGGTGCACTCATTTTCTTCAGCGTATTTGCTCTTACTGAGTTGATGGATCAACATCCCTACGCGGTCTGGTGGGAAGCCATACGGGCGGCATTAGGGCTGGGGCTTCTTTACTGGCAACAGGATTGGTTCGGAGCCAGTCATCTCTTTTCGCCGATAGTCCCCCTGCTCATCAGTTATTTTTTGTTCTCCCTGTTACTGACGCTTTGGTTTTCTAAAACAGAGCGAACGCAGACTAGCGCGTCAATTGTCCGTTGACAGTCCTGAGAATCTGTAAGGGATTTTCATCTTGCAACTCGGCAGGCAGCCCCTGTTGGGGCCAGTTTTGGTAGCAAAGTGGTCTGGCAAAACGTTTGAGCGCATCCTCTCCTACAGCCCCGAAACGAGAATCGGTAGTCGCCGGAAAAGGTCCTCCGTGTTGCATAGCCTTGCACACTTCCACACCGGTAGGCACGCCGTTCAAAATTAAACGCCCACACTTTTCTTTTACCCGCTCGACCAGCGATCGATATTGCTGCAAATCCTCGTCAGTAGCCATAATGGTCGTCGTTAGCTGCCCCTCGGTGGCACTGGCAACAGCCATCATTTCGTCGGGATCCTTGCAAACTATCAGCAGAGTATAAGGACCGAACACCTCTTGATGCAAATGAGGTTGCTGTAACCATTGGGCAGCTCCGATCGTCGCTACCGTGGGCTGTCCTTGCTCGGGGGTCGCTTCTTGGTCGGAGAGCGCCAGCACAGATACCGCAGGTGTTTGCAGTACGTTACGTCGGTGTTGCCCAAACGCCTCGGCTATCCCCTCGTGCAGCAGGCGCACCGGTATCATTTTTTTTACTTGTGCCTTTAACTGCTGTTCAAAAACAGATAAGGCAGATGATGCAAGCGCAATCAACAAACCGGGCTTGGTACAAAACTGGCCTGCCCCCAATGTAAAAGAAGCGGCCAACTGATCGGCCAATAAAGAAGCCTGGGCCTCTACTTGTGCAGGCAGTAAAAAAACCGGATTGACACTGCCCATTTCCGCAAATACCGGAATAGGATCTTTTCGCTGCTGTGCCCAATCAAACAGTTGTTTACCGCCGCGCAGCGAGCCGGTAAAGCCAACGGCCTTGACCAGCGGATGTTTAACCAGCTGCTCTCCGACAGAGAAGGAAGCGCCATACACATGACTGAAAACGCCGGCAGGAAGTTGTTGCGCTGCTACGGCTTTTGCAATGGCTGCAGCGGCAATGGTGGAAGTTTCGGGATGAGCCGGGTGTGCTTTGACGATGACAGTACAACCGGCTGCTAAGGCACTGGCCGTATCGCCGCCGGCTGTGGAATAAGCAAAAGGAAAATTACTGGCTCCAAAGACCACTACCGGCCCCAACGGTACCAGCGTTTTTCTGAGATCGACCGGTGCGCCCGCTGCATTGGGACGCGTTTCGATCGTGGCATCGAGCCAGCGGCCTGCGGCAGCGGCAGCGCCATAGCTTTCGAGTTGAAAAATAGTTCGACCCAACTCGTTCTTTAAGCGGGCCTCGGGCAGATGGGTCTCTCGCATAGCGGCAGCGATCAACGCGTCACTGTCATTTTTTAATGCTGAGGCAATAGCGCTCAACAAAGAAAAACGCTGTTGTAACGAACAGTTCTTATAAAAAGAGAAAGCCGCTTGCGCAGTTTCGACGATCTGCTGTAAGGCGGCGGTGGAGGTATCGGAGTAAGACATAGTATTTTTTTATCGCTCAAAAAGATCGAAGTACCGGACGCTTGGCCACTGCCTCTCTGACCAATGACAGGATACGACCACGCTCTTCATCGGCCAGGCAGAGTCGTGGGGCACGAACATACTCACTGCCTATCCCCTCTTCTTGCGCAGCCAGCTTTATGTATTGAACCAACTTGGGATGAATATCAAGTTCCAGCAAGGGCATAAACCAACGGTAGATGGCACGTGCCTCCTCGTATTGACCTTGCTGTACATGATGCCAGATAGCCATAGTCTCTCTTGGAAAAGCATCTACCAAGCCGGCTACCCAACCGTGGGCACCCAACAACAATTCCTCGAGGGCCAGGGTATCGACCCCGCAAAGTATTTTAAACCGATCGCCAAAACGATTCAGCATTCGGGTCAAATTGGTGACATCCCTGGAACTCTCCTTGAGGGCCGTGACCGTAGGGCAATCGAGCAAGGCATCAAAGAGCTCCGGACGAAAATCGATTTTATAATCTATGGGATTATTATAGATCATGACCGGCAAGTCGGTGGCTAGTGCCACGGACCGAAAATAATGGATGGTCTCGCGATCATCGGTACGATAGCGCATGGGGGGAAGTAACATCAATCCATCAGCGCCCCAGGATTGAGCATGCCTGGCCAATCGAATGGCCTCTTGCGAAACCGATTCGGCTATGTTGACCACTACAGGGATCTTTCCGGCGCAAGTAGCCAGCGCGCAACGCACCATGGCCTCCTTCTCTTTCTCAGCGATCGTACTGGCCTCCCCCAAGGATCCGCCAATGATAACGCCGTGTACACCTGCCGCGAGCTGGGCCTGCAAATTCTTTTCGAACAAAACCAGATTGAGTTGATCGTCTTTGGTAAAAGGGGTCAATAAGGCAGGAAAAACACCTAACCAATTGCAATGCATGTAAAGAGTTTTCGCTAATATACGCCAGAATGCAGCAGCGAGGCACTATCAGTCAGTTGACAGCAAACTGAATCCGGAACAACTGTTGTAAAAGGGTGAAGTGCAACAGGGGCGACTAACATACATTAAACCAGTTCGGCCTCGAGGTCGAAATCGTATGCCTTGGTTATACGAACGTTCACGAAATCGCCAATGACCAGTTTTTGGGAAGTGGTAATGATGACCTCATTATCGACCTCGACCGAATCGAATTCGGTGCGACCCAAATAGCGGCCGGCCTCTTTTTTATCGACCAGCACTTTGAATACTTTTCCGACTTTTTGCTGATTGAGCGAGTAAGAGATCTCTTGTTGGTGTTCCATGATCTCCTGTGCCCTTCTTTCTTTTTCTTCGGAAGGTACATCATCGGTCAACTGATGAGCCGACGTATCTTCTTCGTGCGAATAGGTAAAGATCCCTACGCGATCGAATTGGTGAAGGGTCAAAAAGTCCTTGAGCTCCGCTACATCGGCAGCCGTCTCACCCGGAAAGCCCGCAATCAATGTGGTACGCAAACAAATACCGGGTAAACGCTCCCGAATCGAATAGATCAACTGATCCATTTCGGCACGGGTGATCTGCCGCTTCATAGCTTTCAGCATGGCATCAGAGGCATGCTGCAAAGGCATATCCAGGTAATTACAAATATTGGAGCGCTCGCGCATCACATCGATGATCTCCAAGGGAAACTTAGAAGGATAGGCATAGTGCAACCGGATCCATTCCAGTCCCTCAATATCCGCCAGCCGATGAAGCAGATCGGGCAGCATTCGTTTCTTATAAAGGTCAAGTCCGTAATAGGTGAGCTCTTGTGCGATCAACATGATCTCACGCACTCCTTTTTTTACCAAGCCACGCGCCTCCTCGACCAGAACCTCGATGGGCTTACTCTGGTGTTGTCCGCGCATGAGCGGAATGGCACAAAAAGAACAGGTGCGATTGCACCCTTCCGAGATCTTCATATACGCATAATGCTTGGGGGTAGCTAACAGCCGTTCACCCAACAGATCGGTTTTGTAATCAGCCTCAAGTTCCTTCAGCAATAAGGGCAGCTCCATGGTACCGAAATAGGCATCTACCTCGGGAATCTCGGCCTCTAGATTGTTCTTGTAACGCTCGCTCAAACATCCTGTCACATATACTTTATCGAGCTTACCTTTCTTCTTGAGTTCGACCTGTCGTAAGATAGTGTTGACACTCTCTTCTTTGGCCTTGTCGATAAATCCACAGGTATTGACCACAACGATGTTGTGATCCGACTTCTTGTTCTCGTGCACGACCTCCATATCATTGGCGGCCAGCTGTCCGCTCAACACCTCACTGTCGACCATATTCTTGCTGCACCCCAGCGTAATGATATTGATCTTGTTGCCCTGTCGGTTTCGGGTTCTCATTGTTGATG
>JBIIDB010000165.1:0-3920 GCA_044238505.1 Chitinophagaceae bacterium
AAGCCGGTGTTGAGTCACTGAATGGAAATCGGGTAAACAGCAGCGAGACAACCGGCACGAGTAATTATATCGGTATCAGCGTTCCGCTGGGACGCGATCTGCTCATGGACAAACGAAGAGCCGTATTGCAAACCGCCCGTGTAATGCGTGACGCCTCGTATGCCGAGCAACAACGCATGCTCAACGATCTGCTCCTCGATGCACAGAAGGCCTACTGGAATTGGTACAAGAGTTACCGGATCTTGACTGTTTTGGACGAGGCCGTATCCGTGAACGAAAATCGAATGGCTTTTGTAAGAGGCGCTTTTAGACAAGGTGATCGACCGGCCCTTGATACCACAGAGGCCTTGGCCCAGTTGCAACAATTACAAGTACAGCAACAAGCAGCTAAATTGGAGTTGCGCAATAACCAATTGGAGCTCTCCGTCTTTTTGTGGACGCCGGAGGAGAATCCTTTCCTGCTACCCGATGAAATTAGTCCGTTACTGCCGGGAGGAGAACAAGTCTTCGAAACACAACCCCTACCCGTGTTAGACAGTTTACTCGATGTGGCCAGAAAAAATCATCCTGAACTGTTGCTCTATAATTTTAAATTACAGACGCTTTCGATCGAAAAGCGATACCGCTTTCAGCAATTGTTACCCCAGGCCGATCTGCAGTACAACTTTTTGCAAGAAGGAAATCGGTTTACCAATACCATCAAAGCACCCTTGTTCGATAATAATTTTCAGTATGGCCTAAAAATGAGTATTCCCCTTCGCCTCTCTGCCGAAAGAGGAAATTACCGCAATACAAAACTGACCATCAACTCGGTGAGACTGGAGCAAGATCTAAAGACTACCCAGATCGAAAACAAGGTAAAGGCTTACTTTAACGAACTGGTCAATCTGCGTTCGCAGGTGGCCCTACAGACAAAGGCTTATTCGAACTACTACTTGCTGCAACGCGGCGAAGAGATCCGGTTCAGTATCGGTGAAAGCTCCCTCTTTTTGGTCAATGCCCGTGAGAACAAACGACTCGAAGCACTTCAAAAATTACAAGAGCTCAAGGCCAAATTGGCACTGGCCGGTTACCAGCTTAGCTGGGCCGTAGGTCAATTATAGTTCCGGAAAATCAAAAAATGAAGCTACGGGGCCACCACAGTTAAATGAATCGTTGTACGATGGAAAAAAGTGAGTATATTACTTTAATTCCATCTTATGAAAAACAGTCCTACATTAAGTGACTACACCAAAAGTTTTCCTAATGACCTGACGGCTGCCATAGTGGTATTTCTGGTGGCGTTACCCCTTTGCTTAGGAGTAGCGCTCGCCTCTAACGCTCCTTTGTTCAGCGGAATTATTGCCGGTGTCGCAGGTGGTATTGTAGTAGGCCTTGCAAGCCGTTCTCACTTGAGCGTAAGTGGCCCGGCTGCAGGGCTAACGGCAATCGTAGCCGCCTCTATAGCCACTCTGCCTTCCTACGAAGCTTTTCTATTGGCTGTGGTAATAGCTGGCTTTTTTCAGTTGATACTGGGCTTTGTTAAAGCAGGCATCATTGGCGATTACGTTCCCGACAGTGTTATCAAGGGCATGCTGGCAGCCATTGGTCTGATCTTATTGCTCAACCAATTTCCGCACCTACTTGGCGATGACTCACAATTTGAAAGCGATGAAGGGGTACCCGCAAGAAAAGGAAATATTTTCTCTAACTTTTTTTATGCGTTCGGCAACATCAATAAAACAGCACTTATAATCGGTGTTGCCGCTTTACTAGTTAACATCATATGGGAAAAGTTGCAGGCTAACCGAGGGGGCTGGATTCGTTTTATACCTGGCCCGCTCCTGATGGTCATACTTGCCGTAGCACTCAATAAAGCGTTCATAGCCGGATATGGGCTGACCCCACTTGAGGGAGAGCACCTGGTGATATTACCCACAGCTACAAGTACCGGTGAGTTCTTTTCTTTTTTTACTACCCCTGACTGGAGCGTATTAAGTGACCGGCAGATATGGACAGTGGCGCTGACACTGGCACTGGTCGCAAGTCTTGAAACCCTCCTAAGCATTGAAGCAGTGGATGAGCTGGATCCATACAAGCGAATTACTCCCACCAACCGCGAGTTGAAGGCGCAAGGTATAGGTAATATTGTATCAGGGCTTTTAGGAGGTTTACCCGTTACTAGTGTGATTGTTCGCTCCTCTGCCAATGTAAATGCCGGAGCCAAAACAAAAATGTCTACTATTTACCATGGGGGACTACTGCTACTTTGTGTGGCCCTTATTCCCGGACTACTCAACCAAATTCCCAAAGCAGCGCTGGCCGCCATTCTGATCTTTACCGGGTACAAACTGGCTAAACCCGCCTTATTTATCAACTACTACAAGAGGGGATGGGACCAGTTTGCTCCGCTCGTTATTACTATTCTGGCTATTTTAGCTACCGACCTGCTAAAGGGTGTCATGATCGGCATCGGCATCGGTTTACTCTTTGTGCTACGTACTAATTTCAGAAGTGCTCTATTGGCCGTACAAGACAATAATAACTTTCTCCTTCGCTTGCGCTCTCATGTCTCTTTCCTGAATAAACCGATTTTAAAGCGAGAGCTCGGAAAAATACCCGATGAAGCCTATGTGCTGATCGATCTGTCAAAGGCAGAGTTCGTAGATAATGATATTATGGAGGTGATCGAAGATTTTCAAAAAAATGCAGCTTCAAGAAACATAACGGTCGAAATAAAAGAACATCAAATTAAAACTTACGCCGTACGTCATTAAATTAATTTTTATTCAATGAAACCCTACGAAAAACTCTTACTGGAAAATAAAGCCTGGGCGGCTGAAAAGACAATGGATGATCCGGATTTCTTTAAGCGACTGGCCGATCTGCAGACACCGGAATTTCTTTGGATCGGATGCAGTGACAGCCGTGTACCCGCCAATGAAATCACCGGCACTCGTCCCGGAGAGATCTTTGTGCATCGCAATGTAGCTAATATGGTAGTCCATACAGACCTTAATCTTCTCACGGTATTGGACTATGCCGTCAATCACCTGAAAGTAAAACACATTATTGTTTGCGGTCACTATGGCTGCGGAGGAGTAAAAGCTTCCATGACCAAGCACAATTTTGGTATTATTAACAAATGGCTGCGCAATATTAAAGACGTATACCGTTTTCATCGGGAAGAAGTAGATCGGATCGAGAATGAGGACGATCGTGTTAACCGGATGGTAGAGTTGAATGTACAAGAGCAAGTCATGAACCTGGCTAAAACTTCGATTGTTCAAAAAGCTTGGAAAAACAGTCAACAGCCAGACTTGCACGGGTGGGTCTACGGTCTAAAAGATGGCTTGATCAAGCCTGTATATGAGATTCCCGCCGGAACAACCCTTGATCCCCTTTACGAATTTGACGATCTGTAAGTTAACTTCGCGGCATGTCGATTCAGGTCAGCCAATTGGTCAAACAGTACGGCACCCAGCTTGCTGTCGATGACATTAGTTTTTCGATCGGTCGTGGTGAGATCGTGGGATTCCTGGGCCCTAATGGAGCCGGCAAGTCCACGACCATGAAAATGCTTACAGGATACCTACGTCCCGATAGCGGCTCGGCACAGATCAGTGGAATCAATGTGATACAAGATCCGATTGCCGCTCGCAAAAAGATCGGTTACTTGACCGAACTCAACGCCCTTTACTACGACATGTTCGTCAGAGAGTATCTGCTCTTTATCGCCGAACTGCAGCAAGTATCCCCGGCTAAACCTGCCGTCGAAAAAGTACTGCAACAAACCGGCCTGCTGGCTGAATCACACAAGCAGATCGCCCAACTTTCTAAAGGCTACAAACAACGAGTGGGACTAGCTGCTGCTCTTTTGCACGACCCCGAGGTATTGATTCTCGACGAGCCCACTTCGGGACTGGACCCTAACCAGCTGG
>JBIIDB010000166.1:0-3890 GCA_044238505.1 Chitinophagaceae bacterium
CAGATCCTCTATCCTGCCTTAAAAAGACAATTGGGCGATTACAGTGTGGCCCCCGGCCTTTTTTCCGGACTCGCGGGTGACCTGAACCTGATCAACCAGGTAGAGTTGATCGATCAAAACCCCATTGGTAAATCTTCGCGAAGCAACCCGGTCACCTATATAAAAGCATACGATGCCATACGAGATTTTTTTGCCGATCAACCCCTGAGTAAGATGCGGGGATTCCAGCCTCGTCATTTTTCGTTCAACGTAGATGCCGGCCGCTGTGATACCTGTAAGGGGGAAGGGGAGCAGGTAGTTGAGATGCAGTTTCTGGCCGATGTGCACCTGCTCTGTGAATCATGTGGGGGAAAGCGCTTTAAAGACGAAGTGTTGGAGGTGACCTATAACGAAAGATCAATTCATCAGGTGCTGGAGATGAGCGTAGATGAAGCGATCGAATTCTTTGCGGCCGAAAAAGTCATCACCAAAGCATTGCAACCGCTGCAGGATGTAGGGTTAGGTTATATAAAATTGGGACAAGCTGCGTCAACGTTATCGGGGGGAGAGGCCCAACGGGTAAAGCTTGCCTCTTTTTTGGGCAAAGGGAAAGCCGGCCACTCGATCTTGTTCATCTTTGATGAGCCCACGACCGGACTTCATTTTCATGATATCGGTAAACTGCTTCAGTCCTTTCAGGCGCTCATCGCGCAAGGGCACTCCATTGTGGTAATCGAACATAATACCGATGTGCTCAAGGCAGCCGACTGGGTTATCGAGCTGGGTCCCGACGCCGGCGACAAGGGCGGCATGGTTACCTTTAGTGGTACACCGTCACAATTAAAAAAGTCTGCCAAAAGTAAAACGGCTCCTTTCTTGTAACGAAGCCTACGGGTTTAGCTACCCGTTTTCAGCTGATACGGTCTTGATCGCGAATTAGTTTTTCATCGGCACGGATACCTCTCCAGGCCATCAGGTATCCCACCCATTGGGCAATGAACAGTAAGGCCGTCAGCGAAGGAATAAATTCATTTAACTCATACAGCAATACACGCATGTACAGGGCGCCAAGCAGTGTGGTCAGCAGCAGGCCTAACAAGCAATACCACTGTTGACGGGTACGATTACCGAACAAAAAGATCGTCACAAGTCCCAGTACGATCAACAGGAGCGTCAGCGCCGTCAGGTAGAGTTGATAGCCGGCATCCACTTGCACTTTAAGGGGGGTTGCATCGGCAGGCCATGTCCAGCCGGTGGCAAAGGGAAAGAAGAAGCTGAGTCCGGCGGCTATTACAGAAAGTAACAGCCAAAGGGTTTGGGGGCGTTGTATCATAGCAACTCTTTAGGAAAGTTCGGGGTAGAGGGGAAAGCGCTGCATCAGCGATTGCACATGCTCACGCACAGCCGCCACTACCTCGGGTTGATCAGCATGTGTCAGTACTTCATCGATCATCGCGACTATATTTTCCATATCACCCTCGCGAAGTCCACGGGTGGTGATGGCCGGTACCCCTACACGAATTCCGGATGTTACAAAAGGAGATTTGTCGTCGAAAGGAACAGCGTTTTTGTTAAGGGTGATATGCGCCTGGTCTAATACTTCTTGCGCTTTTTTTCCGGTGATATTTTTATTTCGAAGATCGATCAGCATCAGGTGATTGTCGGTGCCTCCGCTAATCAACTGATAGTCTCTGCTCACAAAAGCCCTGGCCATGGCTTGCGCATTAGCCACCACTTGTTGGGTATAGTGTTTAAATCCATCCTCTAAAATTTCTCCGAATGCCACAGCCTTAGCTGCGATCACATGTTCGAGAGGGCCGCCCTGCATACCGGGAAATACCGCCAAATCGAGCGCTGCACTCATGGAGCGAATATTCCCTTTGGGATCTTTGACGCCAAGGGGATTATCAAAGTCGTGACGCAGCATGATGAGACCTCCGCGGGGGCCTCGTAGCGTTTTGTGTGTGGTCGATGTTACAATATGACAATGATCGAGCGGATCGTTGAGTAATCCGGTGGCGATAAGTCCCGCCGGGTGGGCAATATCGGCCAATACAAGAGCGCCCACCTCATCGGCTACCGCTCTAATGCGTTTGTAATCCCAGTCGCGGCTGTACGCCGAGGCGCCACAAATAATCAGTTTGGGTTTTTCTCTGCGGGCCGTCTCTTCGAGTTGTTCGTAATTGATGAGTCCGGTTTCTTGATGCACCCCGTAAAAAAAGGCGCGGTAATGTTTGCCACTGTAGTTTGCAGGGCTTCCATGTGTAAGGTGGCCACCCATGCTAAGGTCAAGACCCAGGATAGGATCCCCGGGTTTGAGGCAAGCCAAGAAAACGGCTGTATTGGCCTGCGCCCCACTGTGCGGTTGCACGTTGGCCCAGCTGGCGCCGAATACTTTTTTGAGTCTCTCGATGGCCAACGTTTCGATCTCGTCAATAATCTCGCATCCTCCGTAATAGCGTTTTCCGGGATAACCCTCGGCGTATTTATTGGTAGCCACCGATCCCATGGCCTGCATGACCGAAAGTGAGGTAAAATTCTCCGAGGCAATTAGTTCTATTCCTGTGCGTTGTCTGACGAGCTCGCGATCGAGCAGCGAAAAAAGAGCTGTATCCTTTGGCATGGTAAGAATGAATAAGTTGATTTGCCGACAAAGTTAAGTTACTTTTGTACACTGCATGAAAGCCATTATTCCCGTTGCCGGACCCGGCACCAAGTTGCGACCGCATTCGTATACCCAGCCTAAGGCCTTGATACCGCTGGCCGGAAAATCTATTTTGGGGATTATCATCGATCAGTTACGGGAAGCCGGCATCAGTGAATTTATTTTTGTGGTCGGTTATCTGGGGGAAAAGATCGAAGATTTTGTGGCGCAGCACTATCCCGGTATCCAGGCACATTTCTTACACCAGACCGATCGTCAGGGAGTCGGGCAGGCTGTATTACTGGCTCGCGAACAGGTAGCCGGTGATCAGGTATTTATTGTGTTGGGTGATACGATCTGCGAGTACGATATCAAAGCAATGATGGCAACCCCTCGCTCTGCCATCGGACTAAGAAAGGTCGATGATCCCCGCGATTTTGGCGTAGCCGAGGTCAACGAAGACGGGATGATCATGAGACTTGTTGAAAAGCCCCACATGCCCAAGTCGAATCTGGCCCTTGTCGGTATCTATAAGATCAAAGAGAGTGATGCATTGTTCCGTTGTCTGGAAAATAATATCAGCCATGGGATACGCACCCACGGAGAGTACAGTATTACCGATGCGCTGGAGTGCATGATACAGCAAGGGATCGTACTGCAGTCTTTCAAGGTGGATAATTGGTTTGATTGTGGTCGAAAAGAGACCTTGCTCGAATCGAATGCTTTGTTGCTAAAGAAATTTGCTCCCGACGTTGATACTACAGGATTTGTCAATACGGTCATCGTACCTCCTGTCAGTATCGGTGCAGGATGCCAGATCAGCAATGCAGTCATCGGACCCGATGTTACCATCGGTGATCATACCCGCATTGATTGTTCGGTAGTGCGTAATTCTATTATAGGTTCCTATTCTCATCTGCAGGATATTGTGGTAAGTGATTCACTCATCGGAAGTGATACCGAATGTAAGGGAGAGGCCCGCTCACTCAATATTGGTGATAACGCCTCTATCGACTTGGGATAATCAAGCAAATGCGCTATGGCCGTATTCTCTAATCGTGTTACCCGACTTTTCTCTATCGATTACCCGATTGTTCAGGCCGGGATGATCTGGGCCAGTGGCTGGCGATTGGCCAGTGCTGTCAGCAATAGCGGCGGGTTAGGCGTTATCGGTGCCGGTTCTATGTATCCTGCTGTATTGCGCACGCATATTCAAAAATGTAAGCAGGCTTGCACGCGCCCCTTTGGAGTAAATCTTCCCTTGCTG
>JBIIDB010000167.1:0-3863 GCA_044238505.1 Chitinophagaceae bacterium
TTTGATGGGAATATCAGAAACGGCAAGAGCAGCAGAGGCTGCCAGACATGCCAATGCATCAGGCATAATTTCAGGATCGCTCGAAATAAGGGTGACCAACACCTGCACATCGCAGAAATAATCTTCAGGAAACAGTGGTCGAAGCGCCCGGTCGATCAAACGACTGGTGAGCACTTCATAATCATTGAGCTTTGCTTCGCGTTTAAAGAAAGAGCCCGGAATACGGCCGGCAGCTGCGAATTTCTCCTGATAATCGACGGTCAGGGGAAAAAAGCTTTGGCCCTCTTTAGGTTCGCGGTTGGCTACCACAGTGGCCAAGATCATGCAATTGCCCATAGAAACGGTAACTGCACCGTCCGCCTGGCGGGCTACCCGGCCTGTTTCGATCGTAACGATCCGGCCTTGACCGATATCAAATTTTTTACTAATAGGTTGTTGTAACATATATGCAATTTTAAGAGACAGGGTCTCTGTTGTACAAGTAGATTGAAATAGGGTTTGCCGTCAGCACTACGCAACAGTACAAGGCCTTTTATCTAAAAGACCGCAGGCACATCCCTGAATCACTACCAAAAAATTATTTTCTGATTCCCAACTGCTCAATCAACTTACGATAACCGCTCAGGTTATGCTTTTGCAAGTAATTGAGAAGACGCTTGCGCTTACCTACCAGCTGCATCAAGCCGCGGTGGGTAGAGAAGTCTTTCTTGTTGGTTTGAAGATGATCGCTGATCTGGCTGATCCGCTCGGTGAGCAGGGCGATCTGTCCCTCGATAGAACCGGTATTCGTAGCGCTACCGGCATATTGAGAGATAATGGTTGCTTTTTTTTCTTTTGCTAAAGGCATCTTGGTAAATTTTAATTTTTCATCCGATTATCTGATTCATCCGACATCAGGGCCGCAAAACTAAGACAAACGCCTTGAATAGCAAGGGTTCAGCGGTGGTTTTTTTACAATTTTAGCCATGTTCATCCTTGATTATCAGCCGATAGCTTAGTTTTGACCCGTGAATCACAGTGCCGACACCCAGACCATCTTGCGCCTTCAACTACCGACGGATCCTCGCTGGGTCGATCTGGCAGCCCTTTCACTGGAAGACATCCTGACCGACCATGCCTACTGCGAGCAAAAAGCAGCCACTACCTGCATCTCGCTGATACAACGATATTCGATGCATACGTTGATCGTCAAGGAGCTCTCCCCTATCGTGACCGAGGAATGGGGGCATTTTCGTGCTGTGTTGGCCGAGTTAGACAAAAGAGGACTTCGGTTGGGCAAGCAGCGTAAAGACCTCTACGTAAACGCGCTGCTGGACTTTCAGCAAAAGGGCGGTAGTCCCGAAGGCAGACTGCTGGATCAATTGCTAACGATGGCCCTTATTGAGGCCAGAAGCTGTGAACGATTTAAACGGCTGAGCGAAGGGCTTGCGGATCCTTATCTGCGAAAGTTCTATCGGAAATTCATGGAAAGTGAGGCCGGACACTACACGCTGTTTATAAAACTGGCCGATCACTATATCGATAAAAACAACGTCAGAAAAAGGTGGAAGGAATGGCTGTGCTATGAGGCACAAGTAATCGAGTCGCTCGAGGTGAGAGGAGACCGGATACACTGATATGCATAAACCCCTTGTACAAGAAGCCTTGACGGCCCTGTGGGAAAGTGACCAATCGCGGTATGAACCAATTGGCGGCGGACTCATTAATTACTCCTACTGCGCCACAGCCCACCCAGGTCAAAAAGTTTTTTTACAACAGATCAATGACGCTGTTTTCTTGCAGCCTGAGCGGATCGTCCATAACCTGCAAACCATTTACACGGCATTACAGGAAAAAAATGCCGCACATCTGATGGCCAAACCGATTTGCTTTAAAAACGGAGCTTGGTTATTTTGTGACACAAACGGACATTACTGGCGAGCGGCCGATTTTATACCCTCCAAGACTATTCACCACACTACTGATCAGTTCACCTTGCAGATAGCTGTACAAGGGTTTGCCACTTTCACTGCCTTCCTGAGCGAACTTGATATAGCGCTGCTCTACCCTACCATAGACGATTTTCATAACCTTTCACTCCGGTTCACCCAGTTTCAACAAGCGATCCGCGAAGGAGATCCGGCTCGCCTGGCAGAGACCGAAAGGCTTATCGAGTCGCTTCTTGACAGAATCCAATACGTGCAGCTATATCGTCAACTCAGCGAAGCCCCCGATGACTTTAAAAAAAGGGTGATGCACCACGATGCCAAACTCAGCAACCTGCTCTTGGATACCCATGGTCAACAAGTAGTGGCGATCACCGACCTGGACACCACCATGCCAGGCTATTTTTTTTCGGATCTGGGCGATATGGTACGATCGATGGCTGCCTCAGCAGACGAGAATAGTGATCGGCCCGCTGCAGCCTACTTGTTACCGGGAGCTTATGATACGATATTCAACAGCTATCACCATATTATCAAAGACCAATTGACGACGGCAGAGAACTCGCTGCTTCATGCAGCGGGTCTGCTAATGATTTATATGCAGTCCTTGCGTTTCTTAGCAGATTATCTGCAGGGCGATCGTTATTACCACACCCATCGACCCGGCCAGAACCGAGATCGTGCCGAACACCAATATGCCCTTCTCTGTTCACTAGAAGAGTTACTGCATAAAAAATATCACTTCCGTATCAGCTGATTCAGTCGAGGGCCGCTTGCTTAAAATAAGCCAATTCACGGCTTAGATCGACCTGAGGGCATTGTTCTTGCAACGCACGCGTCAAGTCTAGCTGCTGTACTAGAAACTGTCGATGCGACTTGGTGTTAGGCTGGCGTGGCCGGTGACGGGTAGCCGTTACCACTTTTTTGATCTTTTCTGAAAGCAGTCTTGTCTCGGAACCGACACAATGTTGCATGAACTGATCGAGTACATAGGTGGTCGCCGCATAATTGGGATGTACCAGATCGATATCATAGAAACGATAATCGCGCAACACATCAACCACTAATTCGTAAGCCGGAAAGTAATAAAAAGGAACCGCTTTTTCTTCTAAACGCTGCAACGCTTCGAAGAGACGAGACTTGCTACGGTTATTCTCAACAGCCCCATCACGAATATGACGAACCGGGCTTACGGTTACTATGATACGGGCGTTGGGGCGTAACTGGTAAAAAGCGGCAAAACAATCCTCCAAAAGCGTGACGATCTCCTCTACTGTCATCAGCTCTTTCGAAAACCACTGCTGGGGGGCTCGGTGACAATTGGCCACCCGGGCATATATCGGATAGCCAGCTCTGTCAGCCTGTTCGGTCAGCTTATAACAAAACGAAGAGCCCAGCGTAATGACCAGCCAATCGGTGTTTTGAATAAAAGCATGCGCTTGCTGTTGCGAAGCGTTAATAGCAGCCAAACAATCTTCCTGACTAGTAGAAGAGAATCGAGAGTGGTGATCCCAGCTATGCCAGCATTCCTGAAAATAAAAAAGATCATCAGCGGTATACTGCTTGTTGTCGATGTAGGAATGGATGGAGCGACAGACCGCATCGGGGCCGAACAAGATGCCGTGCGGATTTTGTAAGACCGGAAACTTCAACTCCCCCAGCCCGTCTCCGATGTGTTCGGTAAAACATGAACCGACCAACAAAAGGCGTTGCCCGTATTCAATGAGCGTATCAGGCTTTTTAATATGAAGGGGGAGTTGCCACTGCATAGCTATACAAATAACTGTTGTGCTTGTAACGAGCAAGCTAGTAATTGCTCCTTATCGATGCCGGTCGAATATCCTTTTTCATCGAGCCATTGTACCAATAGCTCCATGTTAAGATTACTTACCAATTGGTCCGCTGCCATTGGACAACCACCTACTCCGCCCAGCGCCG
>JBIIDB010000038.1:0-13505 GCA_044238505.1 Chitinophagaceae bacterium
TTTTTCGCGTTGCTCGGGGCTGATCTTTTGTTTGGCGGCGATCAGGTCCGATACAGTCAGCAAACAAGCTGCGTTTTTGCCACAGTGTTTGGCGTTGGCAAAAAGGGCAAACGACTCCATTTCTACAGCCAGGCAGTTGTGTTGTGTGGCCAGTGGAGAGAATCCCTCTTGGTTCGAGTAAAAAACATCGCTGGAGTGAATGGCTCCGCAGTGTAAGGGCCATCCTTTTTGGGCAGCTACCTTATTGATACTATCAAAAACATCTCCTTGGCAACCGATCACCGATTCTTTTATGCCCCATGCATGAAGGGCAAAGGTGGATTCGCTCACGGCTTCTTTTACGTTGATCAGGTCAAAGAGTTGAAGCCCGGGATTATATGCACCACAAGTGCCGATCCGGATAATCGTATTAACGTTATACTCGGTATACAGTTCGTAGGAGTAGATACCGATAGAAGGGCAACCCATACCGCTGGCTCCGACGCTGATCAGTTTATTTTGATAAAACCCCGTGTAGAATAAGCAATTGCGGGTTTCGCTCACCAGACGTGGAGAGGATAAGAACTCGTTAGCAATAAATTTTGCCCTTAGCGGATCGCCCGGAAGCAAGACTAGAGGGGCTATTTCGCCGGGGCTGGCACTGATGTGTATACTCATATTGGATGCTTCACCGACAAGATATGTATTTTTGTTCTCCGATAAAAAAAGCTTGTCATGATAGCATCTCCTCTCGCCTCTGTAATTCCATTTAAAACGCCTACCGGCTCTACACTGCTCTGTAAGGGATGGGTGCAAGAGGCAGCTCTCAGAATGTTGCTCAATAATCTGGATCCCGCTGTGGCCGAAAGACCCGAGGAACTGATCGTGTATGGTGGCAGGGGAAAGGCAGCGCGCAACCAGGAGGCGCTCGAAAATATCATTCGTTCGTTATTGGTGTTAGAAGAAGATGAGTCGTTGCTAATCCAGAGCGGAAAGCCTGTGGCTATTCTTAAGACACATCCCGATGCGCCCCGGGTGTTGCTGAGTAACTCGCAACTGGTTCCCAACTGGGCCACATGGAGTCATTTTGACGAATTAGAGAAAAAGGGGTTGATGATGTACGGGCAAATGACCGCAGGCAGCTGGATCTATATCGGCTCTCAGGGTATTGTACAAGGCACCTATGAAACCTATGCCGCGGCAGCCGATAAACATTTTGACGGAACCTTAAAGGGCACCCTGAATGTTACGGCCGGTTTGGGAGGAATGGGCGGCGCTCAACCGTTGGCGATTACCATGAACGAGGGGGTGGCGCTGATCGCCGAAGTAGAGGAGTGGCGTATCGATAAACGGATCGAGACCAGATACCTTGACGAAAAATATACCGATATCGACCAGGCTATTGAAAAGGCCTTGCAGTACAAGGCACAGGGGCTGGCGCGCAGCATCGGGGTGCGTTGCAATGCTATTGAACTTTTGGAGCGGCTGATTCAAAAAAATATTGTCCCCGACACGCTTACCGATCAGACCAGTGCGCATGATCCCTTGGTGGGATACTGGCCTCATCAAATGTCTTACCAAGAGGCCCTTGCCCTTCGTCAACAAGATCCAGCCGCTTATACAAAGCTGGCGTATCATTCCATGTATCACCATGTTTCGTTGATGGTGCAATTGATGAAAAGAGGTGCCATTACATTTGATTATGGCAACAATCTGCGCGCGCGCGCCCAGGAGTACCAACAGAAATACTTAGCTGGCGATACCCTTGATTGTTTTGCATTCCCCGGATTTGTTCCGGCCTACATACGACCCCTTTTTTGTGAAGGCAAGGGTCCCTTTCGATGGGCTGCGCTCAGTGGAGACTCTTCTGATATTGCCGTCACCGACGAATTGATCTTATCCTTGTTTCCCGAAAACAAAGGGCTTATCCGCTGGATGAAAATGGCGAAAGAAAAGATCGCTTTTCAGGGATTGCCTGCCCGCATCTGTTGGCTCGGACAAGGCGAGAGAGAAAAGGCTGGTCTGGCCTTTAATGAACTGGTGCGCACCGGAAAAGTAAAAGCCCCGATCGTCATTGGTCGAGATCATTTGGATACCGGTAGTGTGGCCAGCCCCAATCGCGAAACAGAAGCAATGCTCGACGGCAGTGATGCTGTTGCCGACTGGCCTATTTTAAATGCGCTTGTCAATACTGCCGGTGGCGCCAGTTGGGTCAGCCTGCATCATGGCGGAGGGGTAGGTATGGGGTATAGCATTCACTCCGGTATGGTGATCGTGGCCGACGGCACCGAGCAGGCAGCAGCCCGGTTATCGAGGGTGCTTCGCAACGATCCGGGCATGGGCGTTATTCGTCATGCCGATGCGGGGTATGACGTTGCTAAAAAAGTTGCGATCGAAAAAGGATTGGATCTACTCAGTAAACTAAAATAAGAGTACTAACGCCTCTTAAAACCCGACTCCAGGGATGAGAACCGATCTGACCTATACGGCTGATTAGTTTTCGAGTCGGCTGGTCGGCTGATGCGGTTTAGCATAAGCGTATCGGCCAAGTTGGGAGGCCTTATAGTAGCCGTCGATTCCCAAAGAAGCCAGACTGCCTACCTGCTCAAGATCCACGAATCCGTCAGTTTGAACGGCTACCTTGGGCACATAGATATCTTGGATGGCTCCGACTACCAGGTAGGTGTTGTTCTTTTTTATCGGAATGATCTCTTGCAGCGTCAACGCATAGCGCACTTGACTTTCTTTTACATAGGGCGCTTTGCAATCATCTGTCCACAGCGGGGTGAGGCCTGTTTTTTCGAATTCGCTCTCTCCGCTGCCATATTTGGCACTGGTATGGTGGGCTTGCTCTACAAATTCTTCGTGTATGTGGTTGATGGTATAACAGTGTGTATTTTCGATGTTGGCCAGCGTATGCGGAGTAGCTTCACGCGGGCGATTGATGAAACCGATAAGCGCAGGGTCTGCTCCCAGGTGAACAATATTGCTAAATACCGCCAGATTGGGATTATTGTCTCCGTCAACGGTACCTACCAGGCTTACGGATTTAAAGCCGCTGATCGAGTTGATGAAGTTGCCACGGTAGAATCTGTCCCAACTTTTTACCTCTTGTATGGTATAATGTCTCATCAAGAGTGTTTAACAAGGTTGTTGAAAAAAGGTTAAATAATTAACGAGTATTTTTGATAAATGAGTTGGTTGGTTGTAAATCAAGTTTTTAAGCGGCTGTCCGCCAGCATTGGGGTCGATAATGTCAGTTTTGATCTGGCTGCCGGGCAACGCTTGGGAATTGCAGGCGAAACTGGAGCCGGCAAATCATCCTTATTAAAAATGATAGCCGGGCTTTTGCAGCCCGATGGTGGCGAGATCTTTTTTAAGGGTGAGCGTGTTCGGGGTCCCGAGGAGCAGTTGCTGCCGGGTCATCCCGCCATAGCCTATCTCAGCCAGCATTTTGAACTGATCAATCATTACCGGGTGGAGGAGTTCTTGGCATTGACTTCTCTGTTGGATGGCCGAGAGGCGCAAAGGCTCTATGCCCTGTGTAACATCGATTCGTTGCTACAGCGAAAGACCACACAGCTTTCCGGAGGAGAGCGCCAGCGGGTTGCCTTGGCAGCCGCACTTGGAAAAAAGCCTCAACTGCTACTTTTGGATGAGCCATTCTCGAATCTCGATACTGCGCAAAAAGAAAAGAGTAAAGAGCTGTTGGTCAATATCGAAAAAGAAGCCTTGCTCACTCCGTTAATCGTCTCTCACGATGCGTCCGATCTGCTTTCTTGGGCCGATAGCATCTTACTGATGCAACAAGGAAAAATAGTACAGCAAGGATCTCCACAGGCGCTGTACCTGTATCCGGCAAATGCTTATTGTGCAGGGTTGCTTGGCCCCTTCACCCAGGTGCCTGGCGATTGGTTGTCCGCCTTGGCCGGAAAGTCGGGTTCTGCTGTCGCTAAGAATATCTTTCTGCGGCCCGAACAATTACAGATCACCCTTCAGCAGCCGGCGCAGGGTTCCATTTCGGCCACCGTAGCCGAGGTGTCATTTCGGGGGTCGCATAACTTGGTTCAACTCTGGTGTATGGGTCACCTGGTCAAGGTAAGTACTCGGTTACCCGCTTTGCTAAAGGGGCAGCAGGTCTCTGTTCAAATCCGGGAGTGGATTTGGTAAATCTTCCCACAATTTTTTTGTTTTCATGTGAATAACTGAGGCCGAGCGCCCTTTTTAGTTTTGGCCTTTTCCCGTTACATTCGCGTCAGGCTTTTCCCTATTAAAATTGATGTATTGTGAGATTAAAGAGCTTAGAAATCAAGGGCTTCAAGAGTTTTGCTGATAAAACGGTCATTAACTTCGACGATAATATTACCGGCATCGTTGGCCCCAACGGATGCGGCAAATCGAACATTGTAGACAGCATCCGATGGGTAATCGGTGAGCAAAAGATCAGTCAGCTTCGAAGTGAGAATCTGGACAGCCTTGTCTTTAACGGATCGAAAACAAGAAGCGCCAGTGGTCTGGCGGAGGTG
The DNA here is from genome assembly GCA_044238505.1 of Chitinophagaceae bacterium. Taxonomy (GTDB): domain Bacteria; phylum Bacteroidota; class Bacteroidia; order Chitinophagales; family Chitinophagaceae; genus JJ008. Next base: position 4,506 of record JBIIDB010000038.1, read on the forward strand.
AGTCTGACTTTTGAGAACACACGAAATTTACTTCCCACCGACTTTAATGTGGTGACCATCACCCGAAAATTTTACAAGAACGGAGAAAGTGAATATCGCCTTAATGATGTTCAGTGCCGTTTAAAGGATATTCAAAATCTTTTTTTGGATACCGGTATCAGTACCGACAGCTACGCCATTATTGCTCTTGACATGGTCGACGACCTGATCAAGGATAAAGATAACAGCCGCCGAAAAATGTTGGAGCAAGCGGCCGGTATCTCCATTTACAAAACCCGAAAGAAAGAAGCTAAATCAAAACTCGAGGCTACCGAGCAAGATCTGGCTCGTATCGAAGATTTGTTGTTTGAGATCAACAACCAATTAAAATCGCTCGAGAGCCAGGCTAAAAAAGCAGAGAAGTATCACGAGATAAAAAAAGAGTACCGCGAGGTCAGTATCGAATTGGCCAAAGCTTCGCTCGAAGGATTCAACTTGTCTTACAAAGAGCTGACCGATCAGCAAGAAAAAGAGACCAATCGTAAAGTAGAGATAGAAGCGGCTATCGGCTCTCAGGAGGCAGCCCTCGAAAGTGAGAAGCTGAGTTTTATCGAAAAAGAAAAATCCCTCCAGCGCATGCAGCAGGCCTTTAACGACCTGCAGCAAACTGTCAGGGCCAAAGAGAACGATAAGAATCTGGCCGCTCAGCGCATTGAGCACCTAGCCGAAAAGCAGGTATCCCTGCAGGCTTTTTTAACCAAGGCCCAAGGGCAGTTGCAAGGTATCGTCGAGAGTATTGCATTTACCAATACGCAAACCATAGAAGAAGAAAAAGCGCTTCAGGTCCTCGAGCTCGAGCTAGCGAAACGGCAAGAACATATGGAGCAGACCAGGCTGCACATGGAACAAAAAAGAGCGGCGTTGGAACAGCTTCGCGGGCAGTATCAACAAACCCAGCGTCAGCAATTTGACGCCGAAAAGAGGGTAGCCGTTGCCGATACTTCGGTGCACAATCTGCAGCGTACACTTCAGCAATTGGAAACAGAGAGAGTGCAGTGTGCTTCACAAGTGGAGCAGCTCGAGACGGAGCGCCTCGAAAAAGAAAAAGCACTCGCTGTTCGAAAAACAGATCTGGAGCAGCTACAGCAACATCAAGATCATACCAAGGAGCAGATCTTACAGACTCAAGCTATTTTAGAGGGGTTGCGTAACGAGCTGGCAGAGGAGAGCCGCAAGCTGGATGCAAAAAAGAATGAGCATGCGCTTCTCAAAAGCATGATCGATTCTATGGAAGGGTATCCCGAGTCGGTTAAATTCCTTCACAACAATAAAGACTGGAAAACACAGGTACCCATTCTTTCCGATATACTGTACGTTAAAGAGGAGTATCGCAAGGCACTTGAAAATGTGCTGGAACCTTACCTGAGTTACTATGTGGTGGGTAACCTACAAGAAGGACTGGATGCCGTTCATCTGCTCGATAAACATCAAAAAGGAAAGGCCAATTTCTTCTTGCTCGATCAGATCAATACCAGAACTCCCAATACCAGTTCGCATACGCTGACCGGTGCCATTGCCGCACTCAGTGTGGTAGAGGTCGAGGAGCCCTATCAAAAATTGGCGCAACATTTACTCGAAAATGTCTTTATCGCGGACACCGAAGAGGCATTGAGTAATAGTAATGGATTTGTGGTTATCGAAAAGCAAGGCCGCTATGTGAAAGGAAAATTCTCATTGACCGGAGGAAGCGTCGGTCTTTTTGAGGGCAATAAGATCGGCAGAGCCAAGAATCTCGAAAAGTTGCAACAGGAGATCAATGCCCAACAGCAAGTTGTTGAATCTTTACGTGCACGCATTCAGACTCGACACAACGAGGTGATCGCTTTTAACGAAGACCTCCGCGAGACAGCCCTGCGCCAGGCCGAAAAAGATATTTTGCAATTAACCAATGAAGTTTTTGCTATCCATAACAAGCTGGAAAATCTAACAGCCACGCAACAAAGTAGTGCTGCTAAGATCACCGAACTGCAACAGCAGGTCGATCAGACCCTTCAGTCTGTTTCGGGGGTACGAGCCGAATTCGAGCAACTGAACCAGGTCTTTGCGGCATTACAAGTATCCTTACAAGAGGCCGAAACTGCGTACCGCGCTGGTGAGCAAACGTTCAATGAAACCACCTCTCAGTATAATGAGTTCAATCTTTCGGTAACCCGTCAGCAAAATAAGATAACCGGCCTGCAGCAAGAAGCTGCCTTTAAAAATAATCAGCTTAGCGACTTACAGCTCCAGATCGAGCAGAGCCAATTACAACAGGGAGAGACCTTGCAATCGGCCGAGCAATCGAAAGAACAACTTTCGCAGATCGAGCAAAGTCTGTTGGAGCTCCTGCGAAAAAAAGAGCAAGACGAAAAGGCGCTTAACGAAGCTGATCAGGCGTATTATGTGCTGCGTAATGAGCTTGCTGAAAAAGAGAGTGCTATTCGCCATCAAAGCAAAGAGAAGGAACAGATTGAATTCTTACTGGCTGCCATCAAGGATAAGCTCAATGAACTAAAACTGCAATTAGCCGGTATGAAAGAACGGCTGAGTGTCGAGTTCAGGGTCGACCTGGAACAAATCTTGGGAGAAGCCCGTATGTCAGAAACGGCTCTCGATGAGTTACAGGCTTCTGCCGAAAGAATGAAAAAGCGACTGGAAAATCTCGGAGAGGTAAATCCTACCGCTATAGAAGCTTTTACTGAAATGAAAAAGCGCTACGATTTTATCGTAGAGCAAAAAACAGACCTGGTAACGGCTAAGGACAGTTTACTTAAAACGATCGAAGAGGTGGAGGCTACGGCCAACCAGAAATTCCTCGATACGTTCGAGCAGGTCAGGGGTCATTTTCAAAAGGTATTCAAAACGTTGTTTACCGAAGATGACCAATGCGATCTCGTCTTGGAAGACCCTGCTAACATTGCAGAAAGTGGAATCGACGTAGTGGCAAAACCCAAAGGAAAACGTCCAAGTTCGCTCACGCAGCTAAGTGGAGGAGAACGTACCCTCACGGCCACGGCATTGCTTTTTGCTATTTACCTCATAAAACCGGCTCCCTTCTGTATCCTCGACGAGGTGGATGCGCCACTCGATGATGCCAACGTCGGTAAGTTCACCAATATGATCCGCCAGTTTAGTGAAAACTCACAGTTTATTATTGTAACCCACAATAAAATGACGATGAGCACTGTAGATGTCATTTACGGGGTCACTATGCAGGAACCCGGCGTGAGTAAATTGGTCACGGTAGATTTTAGAAGTTTGCAGCAAAATTGATCCGCCTCACTTTTATGAGGATACTTCTTTTTATAGCCCTGCTCTGCTTTTTTTCGGCTACGCTACGGGCACAAGGACAGCCCGAGGGTATTTTTTTGGGAGCCAAAGCCCCTGATTTTACCGGCATCGATCAGTTTGGTAGAGAAGTTAATCTGCGACAGTTGGCCAAAAGAGAGTCTGTGCTGCTGGTCTTTTATCGCGGATACTGGAGTCCTGCTTGTGTCCGGTTGCTGACAAGGCTGCAAGATTCTCTCTCTTACTTTACCGACCGACAAATATCGGTGGTGGCTATCAGCCCCGAATCAGATTCCTGTCGCGCATTAACCCTTCAAAAGACCAGGGCTGGATTTTCACTGGTATGGGACTCTGCCCACCTTATTGCCAAACGCTATGATGTGTTGCAGGACCTGACGGAGTCACAGCTGGCTCGTTACAGAAGTGGCGGTATCGATCTGGTCAAACTCAATACGCCTAACTCACCGCAACTGCCGGTACCCTCTGTGTTTTTAATAGGCAAAGACTATACAATTACATACCGTTTTTTTGATCCCGAACAGAAGAGAAGAATAAGTGTAAAAGAGTTATTGCAACAGTAGCAACCCAATTGTTATATTTGCCTGCCCCTATAATTATGGCGAAAGAAAAAGACAGTTCCTTGTTTACGTATACGGAGGATAGTATCCAATCGCTCGATTGGAAACAACACATTCGTCTTCGGCCTGGCATGTACATCGGTAAACTAGGCGATGGTTCTTCTCCCGATGATGGCATCTATGTTTTAGTCAAGGAGGTGATGGACAATTGCATCGATGAATACACCATGGGATTTGGGAAATCCATCGATCTGCACATAGAAGGAAAAACAGTTACGGTGAGGGATTATGGCCGGGGCATTCCCTTGGGAAAGGTGATCGATGTGGTCAGTAAGATCAACACGGGTGCCAAATATGACAGTAAAGCATTTCAAAAGTCCGTTGGATTAAATGGAGTCGGTACCAAGGCTGTCAATGCGCTGAGCCATTACTTTAAAGTCACTGCTATTCGCGAGGGTAAGGAAAAGACCGCTGAATTTTCGAGGGGGGAGTTGGTCAAGGAACAAAAAGAGGCTAAAACCACCGAGCCAAATGGTACGCTTGTCTCTTTTACACCCGACGATACTGTTTTTAAGAACTTCCGTTTTTTGCCGGAGTTTTTGGATAACCAGCTATGGAATTATTGTTTTTTGAATGCCGGGCTCAAGATCAACTATAACGGAAAGACTTATTTCAGCAAGAATGGACTGCTCGATCTGTTGCAACGCAAGACCAATGAAGATGAGATTCGCTATCCCATCATTCATTTGACGGGTAATGATATCGAAGTAGCTATCTCCCACACAAATGATTATGGGGAAGATATCTATAGCTTTGTTAACGGACAACATACCACACAGGGCGGAACACACCAACAGGCTTTTCGAGAAGCGTATGTGAAAACCATTCGTGACTTCTTTAAGAAGGATTATGATGCCTCCGATATTCGGACCGGGATTGTGGCAGCCGTTTCTGTACGAGTCGTAGAACCGGTGTTCGAGTCTCAAACTAAAACCAAGTTAGGTTCTGTCAATGTAGATGTCGACGGCCCCAGTATGCGTCAGTTCGTCGGTGATTTTTTAGCCAAGGAGCTTGATAACTACTTACATAAGCACCCGACTGTGGCCGATGCGCTCAAAAAACGTATTGAGCAAAGTGAAAGGGAGCGCAAGGAGCTGGCTGGTATCAAGAAGCTGGCTAACGAAAGGGCTAAAAAAGCTAACCTGCATAACCGGAAACTCCGGGATTGTCGCTACCACCTCAATGACGATATTCCTGCTCGTGGCAAAGAAGATTTTGTTGCCCGTCAGAAGGAGACTACTATTTTTATTACAGAGGGGGATAGTGCCAGTGGTTCCATCACGAAAGCAAGAAAGGTAGAAACACAGGCGGTGTTCAGTTTACGCGGAAAACCGCTCAATTGTTTTGGACTGACCAAAAAAGTGGTTTACGAGAACGAAGAGTTCAATCTGTTGCAACACGCGCTCAATATCGAAGAAGGGCTTGAGGGCCTTCGCTATAATAATGTTGTCATTGCGACCGATGCTGATGTGGACGGCATGCACATTCGGCTACTGCTAATGACTTTCTTTTTACAGTTCTTTCCCGATCTGGTAAAGCACGAAAAAGTTTATGTACTCGAGACGCCTCTTTTTCGGGTTCGCAACAAGCAGGAGACGATTTATTGTTACACCGAGCAAGAGAAGCTGGCGGCTGTTAAAAAACTTGGTCAGAAACCCGAGGTAACCCGTTTTAAGGGATTGGGTGAAATTAGCCCTGATGAGTTTGCCCAGTTTATCGGGCCCGACATGCGTAAGCAATTGATGCGCCTGGAGCAGGGCGATCACGTACAGCATTTGCTGGAATATTACATGGGAAAGAATACGCCCGACCGTCAGGAATTTATCATCGATAACCTGCGCATAGAATCTGACAAGCCTCTGGAAACTGAATTAGATAAGTGATGTTTGATTTTCATGCCGATCGTAAGCGCTACTTTGACATGCAATACCTCAATGCAAAGGGCTATGTGCTGCCTTTTATCGAACAATTTTTTCCTGTTACACCCGGTCTTCGGGTGTTGGAGATCGGGGCCGGTGAAGGAGGGGTGTTGAATGCCTTTTTAGAGAGAGGCTGTTATGGGGTGGGAGTAGAACTCGATCCTCGTCGAGTGGAATGGGCTTGCGGTTTTTTATGGGAGCCGATCGGTCGCGGGCAGCTTCATTACGTGGATAAAGATATTTACCAGACCGACCTGGTCCAGGACCTTAAAGGCCCCTTTGATATTATTGTGTTAAAGGATGTGATCGAACATATTCATGACCAGCCTCGGTTAATGCGATACATGCAAAATTGGTTGGTTCCGGGCGGAGTGATCTTTTTTGGATTTCCTCCCTGGCACATGCCTTTCGGAGGGCACCAGCAAATAGCCCGGTCTTTTTTAGCCAAGCTACCCTACATCCATTTGTTACCCCGCTTTCTGTACAAGGGGCTGTTACAGCTTAACCGGGAACCCGTTGCTGAATTACTGGAGATCCGGGACACCCGAATTACTATTGAGCGCTTTGAGCGAATTTGTAGCGAACAAGGATATGCTATTTTAAACAGACTGCATTACCTGATTAATCCTATTTACCAATGGAAATTCGGCTGGAAACCCTACGTACAATTCAAGTGGCTTAGCCGCATTCCCTTCTTGCGTAACTTTTTGACCACCTGTGTTTATTACTTAATAAGCCCCTCTGCTGTAAAATAAGATCTGATATGCTCCACATTGTATTTAATGAAGTTGAAGTTGATCTGCTAAAAGAAGTAATGCAACTCGATTCCTCACTCGAAGGACCTGTTGAACTTATTCGGGATGATTATGCCGTGGGTCCTTTGTCCGGACTTGAAACCGAAGAGGGTGCCGCTTTTCGAAAGCAGTGGTGGAAAGAACTACTGACTGGCTCGCCGTACGGGGTGGAACGGGCTGACCATATAAATGATGCTGATACGGTGGTAGCGGTTACCCGCTATTTAGATGAAGATCGCGAGCATGAGTGCTACATATGGATGGGGCAAAATCAACATGACGTGTCGGGCTATTTTTGGTTGGTATCTCAGTTGCAGGCTTACCAGGGCAGAGTGATGGTGCTGTATATGAATAATCTTCCTTTCTTGAATGAAAAGGGGCAGCTTTTCTATCCTTCTTTTCTGAGCGAGATTCGTCCGGCCGAGTTTTTAAAAGCAAAGAAATTAGCCCGTCCGGTTACCCGCAGTGAGTTTGAGATCGATCCTGACGAATGGAAAAAACTCTGTGAAGAAAATGGAATGGTTCGCTGGTTGGAAGGAGGAAAAAAACTGGTCAGTAAAGAGATCTCCTGCTACGATCAGGAAATCCGTCGTTTGGTGGGGGGTGACTGGCAAAAGGCCCATCGGCTGTTGCACCATTTACAAACCCGCATTAAAAATAGAACGGGTGATGTATTTTTAATGAGCCGTCTTCGGTCACTGGCAAATGCCGGTGTGTTGGAGATGAAAGGGGATCCCGGGGCTCCGTGGAAAGATATTGAGTTTCGACAGCCCGGTGCATTTGGTTCGAAAGAGGCATCCCTGACGCAAGAGTCATAAACGCTTTAAAAGATCTGCCGTTGAAAACTAAAACACCTATAGCACAAGCCGGCGACACGGGCATACAGGGTCAATACAAACATTGGTTCCTTGATTATGCTTCGTATGTGATCTTGGAGAGGGCTGTTCCGGCTATCGAAGATGGTCTAAAGCCGGTACAACGGCGCATTTTGCATGCCATGAAAGAAATGGATGATGGTCGATATAACAAAGTCGCCAACATCATAGGGCAGGCCATGCAATACCATCCACACGGAGACGCCAGCATTGGCGATGCGTTGGTGAATCTGGGACAAAAGGATCTGTTGATCGATACGCAAGGTAACTGGGGAGATGTAAGAACGGGCGATGATGCGGCGGCGGCTCGCTATATTGAGGCTCGACTCAGTAAGTTCGCCTTGGAGGTCGCCTTTAATCCAAAGACGACACAATGGCAACTTAGCTACGATGGACGCAAGCAAGAGCCGGTTACGCTCCCCATGAAATTCCCATTGCTATTGGCCCAGGGAGCCGATGGGATCGCGGTCGGTCTGTCGACCAAGATACTGCCGCATAATTTTTGCGAATTGCTAGAAGCGGCTGTAAAGTACTTGCGTGGACGCCGTTTTGAATTATATCCCGATTTTCAGACCGGAGGCCTGATCGATATAACGGATTATAACCAGGGAAAGAGAGGAGGGAAAGTGAAGGTGCGGGCCCACATCGAAGAGTGGGATAAAAAGACATTGGTCATACGCAGCGTTCCTTACGGGGTAACGACCATGCAGTTGATGGAGTCCATCGTCAAGGCGAACGATCAGGGAAAGATCAAGATCAAAAAAGTAACGGATAATACGGCCGCCGATGTTGAGATCTTGGTCGATCTCGCCGCCGGTATCTCTCCGGATATCACCATCGATGCCTTATATAAGTTCACCGATTGCGAGATCTCGATTTCTCCTAACGCCTGCGTAATTGCCGAACAGAAACCACAGTTCTTGGGCGTGCAAGAGTTACTCCGTTTCTCTGTCGATAATACCAAGTCTTTGTTGGAGCAAGAGCTGCGTATTAGGCTGGCTGAATTGCAAGAAAAATGGCATTATACATCGCTCGAGAAGATATTTTTTGAAGAAAAAATCTATAAGGAGCTAGAGAAGAAGCACAGTACTTGGGAAAAAGTGCTCACAGCCATCGAAGAAGCCTTCGATCCTTTTGTAAAAAAGCTAAAAAGACCCGTCACTCGAGAGGATATCTTAAAGTTGACAGAAAAGCCTGTCAGAAGAATTTACAAGCTCGATATTGATGAGCTTAACGAGCAGATACGTGATCTCGAGGCGGCTATGAAACAAGTGCGTCACGATCTTGACCATCTGATCGATTTTACTGTTGCGTATTACGAAGGTTTATTGAAAAAATACGGAAAGGGTAAGGAGAGACGTACCGAGATCAAAGAATTCGAAGTCATCGAGGCTAAACAGGTAGCCATTGCCAATACCAAACTCTATGTAAATCGAGAAGAGGGTTTTATCGGAACAGGACTTAAAAA
>JBIIDB010000168.1:0-3834 GCA_044238505.1 Chitinophagaceae bacterium
CCGGTTATTTGCAGCTAGCCCCCATCAAGGCCAATAAGATAATCCGTGATAATGCCGAGCACCAGGTGAGGGTGGGAGAAGAAAACAGGAGTTCGGTGGAGATGAGTCAATTGTTACATTCCAAGAGAGATGCTTTTCCGATAGAGAAGTTGATCACCTGGTCTTGGGTAGCGCTCGCCGTTCTGTGGCTTGGCTGGCATATTTACCGGCACCCCTTTACAACCAGTTCTTTTGCAAATCCCGCTCCTGTTAAGACCCTTACCTCTCCAAAAAATTATCAGGAGTTTTGATCGATCGTATACACTATACCTCATGCCCTGGGTGCAGTGCCGTAAATCTTCGTTCTGTTTTGGAAGTGAAGGATTTTTCCGTTACCGGGCAACTTTTTTCCTTGCTTCAGTGCCAAGAATGTGAGTTGCGGTTTACGCAAGATGTACCCGACGCCAGTGCGATCGCACCGTACTACCAGTTCGAACAGTATATATCTCACACGAATACCAACAAGGGGCTGGTCAATAAATTATACCAGGGGGTTAGAAAATTCACTCTCCGGCAAAAGCGAAAACTGATCGAAAAAGCCAGTGGCTGCAACGCCGGATTGTTATTGGATGTCGGCTGTGGTACCGGCGCTTTTGCTGCCTCCATGCAACAAGCCGGCTGGACTGTCACGGCACTGGAGCCCGATGCCGGAGCGCGAAAAATTGCGATGGAACAATTTGGGGTTCAAGCGGTGGATAGTGCCCAGTTATACCAGTTACCCGAAGCACACTACGATGTCATTACGTTGTGGCATGTGCTTGAGCACATGCATCAACTGCAACAGGTGATCGTCCAATTACGAAAATTACTGAAGCCAAGTGGTCAACTTATAATAGCTGTTCCTAATTATACTTCTTTTGATGCTGTGACTTTTGGGGAGTATTGGGCCGCTTATGATGTGCCGCGTCATTTGTATCATTTTTCACCTCGCTCCATGCGCGCGCTGCTCTCGGCTCATCAATTGGTATTAACAGACACGTTTCCGATGTGGTTCGATAGTTTTTATGTCTCGCTGTTAAGTACGGCCTATCGGTCGGGTCGTACGGACTACGCAAAGGCCTTTTTGACAGGACTTGCTTCTAACCTGAGGGCACTGGCGGATACGGAAAAATGCAGTTCGATCATTTATTGCTGCCGTCAATGGCCCCATTGAATCTGGTAGAGCAGGGGCCAGTTCTTTCCGGTTACATACCATTTTTTTTGCTCGCTGTCGTAAGCAATTCCATTGGGAACCTCGGTGTTGGGATAGCGTTGGCGACACTGTTCCCACAGCCTCGACAGGTCGTATTTGGCCACTACTTCGCCGGTGTTCGGATCGATCTTAAGTACGTAGGGGTAGGTATATTGGTTAGCGTAGATAAACCCCTCTGCATATTCCAACTCATTAAGATTAAAGCTGGGGGTACCTGCTTCGGTTACGGTTTGGACCCGCAGTAGTTTCAATGAAGAAGGTTCATAGAAAAAAAGATCGCCGCTGCCGTTGGTCAAGATCAGTTGGCTGCCGTTGTGGGTCAGACCCCATCCCTCTTTGTCTATAGAAAAGGTGTTGATCTTTTTAAAGTTCATGTCGTAAACAAAGATCTTTTGCTCTTTCCAGGTCAGTTGGTAGATGGTGTCGTTCAAAATGGTAATACCCTCCCCAAAATAGGCTTGGCCCAGGTCCAGCCGCTGTACGGCTTTTCCGGTGGCCAACTCGGTTTTAAGCAGGGCAGAGGCACCGTACTGGCCTGTTCCCTCATAGAGCTGTCCTTTATAAACCACTAATCCCTGGGTGTAAGAACTGGTATCGTGCGGATAGGTGGCCACCACATCCAGTCCGGGGGTAGCGACTGTTCGCAACGTAGTTTCGGCCGGTGTTGTTTGGCCGGTTTCGTTGCATCCGGTTATCGATAGGCCGATGAGCAGAAGTGCCCCAAGGCCCCATCTGTTATAAAAGCGCTGCCTCATAGACCCTAAAGGTACAGTACAATTTTTGTTCAGTCCAGGGATCAAAAAAAGTGAAGGCGTAAGCAGCATATTTATCTTAATTCTTGCCTTGATAGGGTTGTTCTTACTGGTCGCAACCAAAAAAAACTGGCAATGCAAAAAAGGGCTCCTTTCCAGGAGCCCTTTCTCTTTCTATAGCTGGTATATTTCTATAAATGGATCGCCTCTCCGTAGGCTACCTCGATAGCGTCTTTTACGCTCTCGCTGATGGTGGGATGAGGGTGAATGGCATTTAACACCTCATGATAGGTCGTTTCTAGTTTGCGTGCAGTGACAGTTTCTGCGATCAATTCGGTCACATTGTAGCCGATCATATGAGTACCGAGCCACTCCCCATATTTTGCATCGAAAATAACTTTTACAAAGCCCTCGGTATGTCCTGCAGCCGACGCCTTGCCACTTGCACTCAGGGGAAACTTGCCCACTTTTATTTCGTAGCCGGCCTCTTTAGCTTGTTTCTCAGTGTATCCCACTGAGGCGATCTCGGGAATGCAATAGGTACAGCCGGGTACATTGTTGTAATCAATGGGTTCCGGCAGGTGATGATATTTCTTTTCGTTGTAGGCAATGGCCTCTACACAGAGAATGCCTTCTTTGCTGGCCACGTGCGCCAGGGCTTGGCCGGGTGAGCAATCTCCAATGGCATAGATGCCACCGATATTACTTTGCCCGTATTTGTCTACTACGATCTTTCCCTTTTCTGTTTTTATGCCCAATTCCTCAAGTCCGATGCCTTCGATGTTGGCAGCAACACCCACGGCGCTAAGCAGTATGTCAGCTTCGAGCACTACGTCGCCCGAGGCGGTCTTTACGGTTGCCTTTACACCGGCTCCGCTGGTATCGACCTTGGTTACTTCGCTGCCAGTCATGATCTGCACGCCTGCTTTTTTATATTGCTTTTCCAGTTCCTTGGAGATCTCTTCATCTTCGACAGGAACAATTCTTGGCAAATATTCGACGATGGTTACTTTAGTACCCATGCTGTTATAGAAATAGGCAAACTCCACACCAATGGCGCCGCTGCCTACAATGATCATCGACTTAGGTTGTTGAGGAAGAACCATCGCTTCGCGATACCCGATGATCTTTTTGCCATCGATAGGCATCGTGGGCAGTTGACGACTGCGTCCTCCGGTAGCAATGATGATATGCTTTCCCTCTACGATCTGTTTTTTGCCATCCTTGTCGGTCACTTCGATCTTGCCTTTCGCCGTTAGCTTTCCAAATCCCATCACTACATCGATCTTGTTCTTTTTCATCAGAAATTGAACACCCTTACTCATTTTGTCGGCCACACCACGACTACGTTTGATAACTGCATCGAATTGAGGGGTGCCACTGGCTTCTATCCCGTAATCTTTTGCATGTTTGATATACTCGTTGACCTGGGCGCTTTTCAGTAAGGCTTTGGTTGGAATACAGCCCCAGTTGAGGCAGACGCCCCCCAGGCTTTCTTTTTCTATAATCGCTGTTTTAAGACCCAGTTGTGAAGCTCGGATGGCAGCTACATAGCCACCGGGACCGCTTCCAAGAACAAGTACATCGTATGCCATAAGTTGAATAGTGTTAAAGGGTTAACGGGCGGATCGCTGCCCCTCGAAGGGGCCAACAAGGGTGTAAAGGTACCTTAAAACCTCAAAATCACCAAGGTGGGTGAGCCAGTCGGGTGGGGACCCTAAGCGCCAAAAAAAACTGATAAATGGTTGCCAATTGCCTGATTTCCCTTACCTTTGCCCTCCCAAAATCGTGTAAACATGGCAAGAGTATGTCAGGTCACCGGAAAGACCCCCATCGGAGGTCATAAAGTGT
>JBIIDB010000169.1:0-3816 GCA_044238505.1 Chitinophagaceae bacterium
GTTAAAACAAACTGGCTCGCATAGTACTGTCTCGCAGTAGAGCTTCGATGGTGGTCCACGTACGGCCTACTTTTAGCTGTCTCGATACCAAGCGTAGCCCGTGACTGTAATCAGCATACCACCAAATATGCCCTTGATAAAAGGGCTGAATGGGTCGTGCATCGGGCTTGTGCCACCCGTAGATCCCCACCCGGTTAGCCAAAACAGAATCCCCTTTGTCATTGACAAATACGATATCCTTTTTTATGCCGGCGATCAACCCTTTTTGCTGCTTTCGCTGCCCTTCTATGATCAGATGGTGATGCCACATAACGGGGGTACTGTCACGATGGGCATAGAGGGGAACCGGCACCAGCTTACTACTGGCTTGCTGGTAAATAAGGTCTACCAGCCGCGGAGTGGGCGCAAAACAATCGAGCGTCGACAAAGCCTTAGCGGCCCCTTTTGCCGTGAGACTTACACGAGCCCAGTCTTGGTCGTTCCCCACGCTCAGATAATCGGGCGAGACAAAAAAAGTTACCACGGTAGACGAACGTGCGGCCGATATCCTTACCCGCACCGGAACAAACCTTCGTAGAAAAGAGGGAATATTTCCAGCTTGCACCTGTTGCAAAATGAATGAATCCCGCGCCTGCCAGCCCATGGCGGCGGCCTGCTGATAAAAAACAGAGCCTCCGAGAGACGCATCGCCCTTGGATAGCGACAAGATGCGGGTAGGCCGGCAGGCCCCTACCCCAAGTAAACAACAACACAGCAACAGGCGGATCATAACCGAAAATAGGCCCTTGTCATCAAATTCCATAACGATCGATTTGCCTTATCTTTGCGAAAATTTTCTCCAATGAATCTGCACGAATACCAGGCAAAGGAATTACTAAAAAAATACAATGTTCCTGTTCAAGAGGGCGTTGCTTGCGCCTCTGTAGCCGATGCCAAAGCAGCCTACGAAAAGATCAAGGCCGGTTTCGGTAGTCCCTTTGCGGTGGTAAAGGCACAGATTCATGCCGGCGGCAGAGGAAAAGGTACCGTAAAAGAGACGGGCATCAATGGGGTAAAAGTGGGTAAAACAGAAGCAGACATCACCGGCTTCGCCGAGAAGATCTTAGGCGGCACCCTTGTAACGTTGCAAACCGGACCTGCCGGAAAGACCGTCAACAAAGTACTGGTTGCACAAGACATGTACTACGACGGACCGTCCGAAAGAAAGGAATTCTATCTATCTATTTTACTCGACAGAAGTAAAGGACAAAACGTAATCATGTACAGCACCGAAGGGGGGATGAACATCGAAGAGGTCGCTCACCATACACCCGAAAAAATATTTAAGGAGTGGGTACATCCCGGCGGCGGGCTACAAGGCTTTCAGGCCAGAAAGATCGCTTTTAATCTTGGCTTGAGTGGCAGTGCGTTCAAGAATGCCGTTACATTCGTGACCAATCTTTATAACGCCTATGTAGGCTTGGATTGCTCAATGCTCGAGATCAATCCTCTTTTTAAAGCTGCCGATGACAAGATCGTGGCCGTGGACTGCAAAATGAATTTGGACGATAACGCCCTTACTCGTCACCCCGACCTGGCTGCTTTACGCGATGTGACGGAGGAGGATCCAACCGAAGTTGAAGCCGGAGAATATAATCTGAATTTTGTAAAGCTGGATGGCAACGTGGGCTGCATGGTCAACGGAGCCGGACTGGCTATGGCCACCATGGATATGATCAAGTTAAGTGGCGGAGAGCCCGCCAACTTTTTGGATGTAGGTGGAACAGCCAATGCACAAACCGTGGAGGCCGGCTTTAAGATCATCTTAAAAGACCCAGCCGTAAAGGCCATCCTCATCAATATTTTTGGCGGTATCGTACGCTGCGACCGTGTGGCACAAGGCGTCATTGATGCGTACAAAAATTTGGGCAACATCAATATCCCGATCATTGTACGACTGCAAGGCACCAATGCCACCGAAGCCAAAAAACTGATCGATGAAAGCGGGCTCAAAGTACAGTCGGCCATATTGCTGAGCGAAGCAGCTGACCTGGTTAAAAAAGCGGTTGCCTAAATTGATTCGCTGACCAATCCGGCTTACACACCGCAAAGGGCTCGTTACTATGCTGATTCCTTTGTGGTCCACCGCTCCACTTCGTAGATCGGAGAAAAAAGATAGATCGCCCCGCTGTTGGCATCGAGACATTTGTATCGTTTGCGCAGTTTTTCTCCTTTTATAAAGATTCTTCCGTCGGCGATCCGAAACGATTCCCCCTGCTGTAATTGCTCGATCAAACAACTTCCGGGCTGCGATACATCATACTTTTTTAGCACGCGCATCAGCGACTCCTCGGCACAGCTGCTTGCTGCAGGATTCTTTAACGACCGCTTTAATTCTGTTTGTAACTCTTCGGGCAAGGGTACCTGCGCGAGCAATTCGGTAAGCAGCCCTCCATAGCACTGCTTCCACTCCGCTCCATGAGCGGCAACGCGCGGACCAAACTGCTCGAATGTTATCAAATGCGCCAACTCGTGCAACAAGGTGATCAAAAAAGCATAGGGGTTCAAATTGCCGTTGATACTGATGCGATGGGAACGACCGGGCACGGGATGACGGTAATCGCCCAACAATGTATGCCGCTTGCGCGTAATGGTCAGATGCACGCTGTGACGGTGAATGTAGTGCAGTACCAACTGTTCGGCACCGCACGGCAAATAGCGAGAGAGATAATCGACCGGCACTTCCTTTCTAGGCATGGTCCGATTTCTTAAGCAACCGCAGCAGGGAACTTATCTCTGCTGACGTATAGAGCACATACAACAAGGCCGATCCGGTCAGCACCGGAATGCTGACTTCTTTTCGCCTATAGAAAATATAGAGCAGCGCCACTGCTGCCAACAAAAAAAACTTGATCATAAAGCCACTCATGATAGCCCGGATCGATACCTGAGGATTGGGATCAAAGAAACTTTTATACGTGCGCCTGAATAAAAAAAGAGTCAGTCCGTAGAGTAATATATTAGCGATGCTGATCAACTGAATCTCAGACCAAGCAAGAAAAGAAAATTGCCCGGCTGCCAAGAGGAGCAGTAACCCGGCAAGACAGATCAGGGCAAACGTTCGCTCGGCTTTTTGTGAAGTCATACTTACTAGTTGGTCGATCCGGTTTCTTTGAATAGTTTATAGAACAAGGCCCCCAGGACCAGCAGGGGCAACAGTGCCGTCAGCAAAGGAAAACAACCTAACCAGCGATCAGCCTTGAGACCTCCGAACACAGCCAGCGACAAATAGACCAATAACTGTGTAGCCAGTCCGGCATATCGCAACAGGTCACGCTTCGATTGGGCCGAAGAGGGCTTGGAGCGAACGCTCATAAGCAAGGGTTTTGATTACACGGAACCCCAAGTAGCGGTAGCCGTTGCGGCTTGCTCGCCACTACCCATCTCCACAATGTTGGCTCCCATGTGACACTGGCCGTTGAAGGTGGCTGTGGGCTCTACTTGCAGCTTTCCTGCATAGAGATTACCCGAGACCATACATTCGCCGCGCAATTGTAACAATTCGCTGGCTCTGATATTACCGTTGACCTTTCCGGTAATATCGGCTTGACCACCCGTTACGTCACCCTCTACCACGCCCGAGCTTCCGATAATCACTTTGGCGGAGGTCTTTACATTTCCAATAACGGTGCCGTCGATTCTCAGATCTCCACTACTGGAGATATCACCCTTAAGCACCGTACCGGCACTAATGAGTGTAGCATTGCCCGCGGGCAAGGTTGCATTGGTTTGCATGTCTGTTTTTGGTTTGTTGGTAAACATATAGCGTTACATTAA
>JBIIDB010000170.1:0-3771 GCA_044238505.1 Chitinophagaceae bacterium
CACTACTGGAGATATCACCCTTAAGCACCGTACCGGCACTAATGAGTGTAGCATTGCCCGCGGGCAAGGTTGCATTGGTTTGCATGTCTGTTTTTGGTTTGTTGGTAAACATATAGCGTTACATTAATTTAGTCGTTACTGATTTCTGCCTCGGGTATGCGCAGCAACGTGGTATCGAGTTCCGAAGCGCCTCTTCCGGCCAGGGCCTGTTGTATTCCCAACAAGTACTGGTGTTTGATAGCATCTTGTTTCTCTAATGAATCGATACGGTACTGTAATCGTTTTAAGGCGGTCACAGATTGGTAGTCGGTACCGGCACCTGGTATATAATACTTTAGAGGCGTAAAAATGATCAAGGCGGTGGTAAGGCCCACCAACACAACAAAGATCATACTCATGGTCACATAAACGCTAAGCCGAGATAGACGAAAGGTAACGACCTCCTCATAGGTGTCGTCATTCATTACCACCAAGCGGTAACGATTTTGCAGCCTTTTTAATCCCGATCTTAGTTCTAATTTGGCCATATGCTCAGTTCCGACTAAAGGTAAGGGGCGGCTAGCAAAAAAGCCGGAACCCGGTCCTAAAAATACCCACAAAAAATAAAGGGTTTCAAATACTAAAATATTTGAATTTCAGTTAATAAGAAACTAGATTGCAAGAGAATATGCAACCTCTAACCAGATGGAGAATCGCTGGGTCGGCCTTGCTGCTGCTGTTGCTTCAAAGCCCTGCCCTACTAGGGCAAACCGGCTTTAAGATCAATATTCCTAAACCCAAAGAATACGAAGAGCGGGTGTTGCGCTCCGAAAAGACCTCCGAAGGTAAATTGCGCTCGGTCCCCCGCTTGATCCAAAATACGGTCACCCACTACAATTTTACCTATAACGCCTCACGGAAACTCAACGAGGTGATAGACCGGGCCAAGGCCGCCTACAAAGACGATTACAGCAAACTGATCTCGTTTTATAATTATTCGCCAAAGACGATTCAAGCCGATTCAGTTCATCTCGATTCAGTAATACAAAAAGCTTCTTCGGGGATCGCTCTTCATGACCTGCGAAATGACTGGGTCGATAACCTTTATCTGCTATGGGGAGCCGCCTACTACTTTCAACAAAAGTTCGACTCGGCCTATCTGTTGTTTCAATTTATCAATTACTCTTTCGCACCCCGCGAAAAAGACGGCTATTATAAAGTGATCGGAAGCGGCCGCGATGGCAATAAGTCGAATAGCATTGCCAACGAAGAGAAAAAAAATCCTGTCAAAAATTTCTTCACGACCCCTCCCAGCCGCAACGATGCCTTTATTTGGCAGATCCGTAATCATCTTGCCCAAGATGAATATGCAGAAGCCTCTTCGCTGATCGACGTTTTAAAAAAAGACCCGGCCTTTCCGGAACGACTGCAACCCGCTTTAGAAGAGGTTATGGCACTCCAATTCTACAAGTTAGAGAACTGGGACAGCGCCGCGTTTCATCTGTCACGTGCCCTTCCCGAGGCGGTTACGGCGCAAGAAAGAGCCCGCTGGGAATACCTGATCGCTCAACTTTACGAAAAAGCAGGCCGTAGCGAGGAGGCCCATCGCTATTATCAAAAAGTAATTCCGCGCACTACCGATCTGGTACTCGAGATCTATGCGCGTCTTGGTGCCATTCGAAATAACCGACAAACCATGTCGGCCAATATCGACAAGAATGTAAATGAGCTCCTAAAGATGGCCTCGCAAGACAAGTACGAGGCCTACAGAGATATCATCTACTATATGGCGGCTCAAATGGACCTTACCGGTGGCAATACCGCACGCGCCATCCGATCATTACTGAGCAGTACCGAGGCCTCGAGTAACAGTCCGCTGCAGCGCAATAAGGCATTTTTGCAACTTGCAGAGATTGCTTATGCCAATGGCCGCTACAAAGAAGCGGCCCGATTTTACGACAGCTTACAAGTAAAAGATAGCAGTCTGGCTGACATCAAACAGATCGAGCAACGAAAAAAAGCCCTGCAAAAACTAGTGCCTCACATGGATGTCCTACAGCGACAAGATAGCCTTTGGCGGATTGCAGGACTACCCGAAGAAGAGCGAAGAGAGTGGGCCCGAAAACAGCTCAGAGAATTCAAAAAACAACAAGGCCTCACTGAAGATCCGGCTGCTGTGCTACGGGCCAGCAATCCATTACCACCCGTCACTACCAGCACCTTATTTACACCCGGCGAGGCAAAGGGCGAGTGGTATTTCTATAACACCACCAGTCGCAACCGTGGACAAACCGAATTTAAAAACCGCTGGGGCAATCGACCCAATAGTGATAACTGGCGTCGACTGGGCGCCTTACAGGCGATGATGAATAGTGCCCCCGCAGGAAGCGGACTCGACTCTGCCGCAGCGGGTAAGTCAGCTGCTGCTCCAACGGATCTTGAATCGATCTACAATCAACTTCCACTGTCGCCGGAACAACAACGGCTGTCGCGCGATTCCATCAGCCAGGCACTTTATAACGCCGGCAAGATCCTGATACAGGATATGGAGGACTGTTCGCGCGGCGTCTCTTTGCTGGAACGATTACTGGATAGCGATACCGCCTTTCGCCCCCGTCAAGAAATATATATAAACCTATACAGGTGTTATCAAAAACAAGGTGATCTGCTAAGAGCGGACCGCCTGAAAGAATTATTACAAAAAGAGTTTCCGGAGGACCCGCTCACACGCTCCCTTACGGGGCAAAAGCAGCTGCTGAATAAATACTCCAACAGAGCTGACAGTATCTACCAACACATCTACCTGCTGTTTACGCAGGGAGATTACCCGGCTGCCATTGTACAGAAAAAAAATGCGGACAGTATATACGGGGCCAGCTATTGGACGCCGCAACTCCTCTACATCGAGTCTGTCTATTACATTCAACAGCGACAAGATTCTGTCGCTGTCAGCATACTTAACCAGCTCAGCACGCAGTTCCCTGATCATCCGTTAAAAAATAAGGCACGCGCGCTCATCGAGGCGCTGGGAAATCGTGCCAGACTAGAAGCCTCCTTAGCATCATCTATACAGACACCGGCAGTTGCCACCACCGGTATCGCAACCTCGCCTTCTGTTGCTGCAACAACTCTAACACCACGTTCACCTTCTGCAGCAGCCCCTGCTACGAGTACCCCCGCTGCCCCTGCAGCGCCGGCGACAACCAGCTATGGCGGCGCCTCCGATTTTGTAAAAAATGACCAGTCCACACACGTGGCCGTACTGGTACTTACCCGGGTAGATCCGGCATTAGTCAACGAGACCAAAAACGCATTGATTCGATTTAACCGCGAAAATTTTACAGTCAATGCACTGGCCACCTCACTACACTCTTTTACAGATTCTGAACGATTCATACAAGTGGCCTCCTTTCCCGATGCAGCCATGGCTAACTTGTATAAAGAGCGGGCTTACCAGAAGACAAGGACCGACATTGCACCCTGGTTAGAAGCTTCGCAATTTTTTTGGATGACCATCTCGGCTGACAATTTGGAGCGGCTCAACCAGCGGAAAGATTTAGGAGCGTATAAAGACTTTCTAAACAAAAACAGCCCCTAACTTAGCAGTATGAAACCCTCGGTTCGCGCTTTCTGGCGGTTGTTCGCCGGAGGTATGATTGCTTTCATTCTACTGATCTTGCTGGCCAACCTCGGCCTTTTCGGTAAGATGCCTTCTTTGCAAGAGCTCGAAAACCCCTCCATCCTTCAAGCCTCCGAGGTATATGCCCAAGATGGAACCCTGATGGGCAAGTA
>JBIIDB010000171.1:0-3736 GCA_044238505.1 Chitinophagaceae bacterium
GGCCGAAAAGCTGAACGAGACGGTCCGTTCCTGAAAGAGCCGTATTTTTTCTTGACCACTTTACGTATCTACTGCCTTAAGACCGCTCCTTCATTTGGTGGTTGCACGTTATCTTGCGCCCATGACCCGTGCTGAAAAATACAAGCAGGTAACCGACTACTTTCTTACCCACGCTCCCGCTGCAGAAACCGAACTACTTTTCGATAACCCTTACCAGCTATTGGTGGCAGTAGTACTTTCTGCCCAGTGCACCGACAAACGGGTCAATCAAACCACCCCGGCCTTGTTTGCCGCCTACCCCGATATCCCATCATTAGCCACTGCCACACCCGAAGATGTTTTTACTCTCATTAAAAGCATTTCATATCCGAATAACAAAGCCAAGCATCTGGTGGCCCTGGCCAATAAGGTGATAAATAATTTTGGTGGGCGCATCCCCATGACCGTTGAAGAATTGATACAACTGCCGGGGGTAGGAAGAAAAACAGCCAATGTAATCACCTCTGTCATCGACCATCAACCCAACATGGCCGTCGATACCCATGTGTTTCGGGTAAGTCATCGGCTGGGGCTGGTGCCTACTACTGCTACAACGCCACTTGCTGTAGAAAAATGGCTGACGAAGTATTTTCCTGAATCACTCATCCACATAGCCCACCATTGGCTGATCTTACATGGGCGTTATACCTGTATGGCCCGTAACCCGCAGTGTTCAACCTGCGGTTTGCGATCGCTTTGCCGCTACTATGCAAACGAAGAGCGAGCAGCAGAAAAAGTCAAGCAAGCGAATACTACAGAAAAGAAAGCGAACCGAAAAGTGAAGCGAGCGAGCGCAACAGCTGCAACAAAGAAAAAATAATAGGCCTGTCGAACCCATCATCAATACTCGCTAAAGCATCCGTTGTAACTGCTCTACCAGTTCCGTCTTGGTAATGGGCACTCCCATCACTTTATTATAGCCTTTGGCATCGACCAAATACACATCACGGATGATCTTGATAAGTTGGCCGCTATTGATCTCGGGGATCAACACTTGTTCAAAATTGCGAAGCAGGCTGCCCAAATTTTTTGGAAAGGGGCGAATGTAGCGAAGATGGGCATGGCTAACAGCGTGTCCTTGCTGCTGTAAAACCGATACGGCCGATTTGATGGCACCATAAGTTGAGCCCCATCCTACCACCAATATCTTTCCGGAAGCGGGACCACTGTCGAGCTGCTGTTCGGGAATATGATCGGCAATACGGTCTACTTTCTGCTGGCGAATGTTGACCATCAGCTGGTGATTCTCGGGCTCGTAGTTTACGTTACCGGTAATGTTTTGCTTTTCGAGTCCCCCGATACGATGCTCGAGGCCGGCCGTTCCGGGCAGGGCCCAGGGTCTTGCCAACTTTTCGTTGCGCTGGTAGGGTAAATATTTTTCTTCTCCTTCTGCCAGTTGCGTTTTGAATGTTACTTCAATGGCCGGCAGGTCTTTGGTTTGCGGATAACGCCAGGGCTCTGCCCCGTTAGCAATATAGCCATCACTCAAAAACATAACAGGAGTCATGTGCTGTACTGCAATGCGCACCGCTTGGTAGACCGCGCTAAAACAGTCAGCCGGCGTAGAAGCGGCAATAACGGGCATCGGGCATTCCCCGTTGCGCCCATAGTAGGCCTGCATCAGATCACTTTGCTCGGTCTTGGTAGGTAAGCCGGTAGAAGGTCCTCCACGCTGAATATTGATGATGAGCAGCGGAATTTCGAGCATCACCGCCAGACCCATTGCTTCTCCTTTTAGCGCAATACCCGGACCACTCGATGTAGTCACACCTAATGATCCGCCATACGAGGCTCCTATGGCAGACGTGATGGCCGCGATCTCGTCTTCGGCCTGAAACGTTCTGACCCCGAAATTTTTGTATTTGGAGAGGTCATGTAAAATATCGGAGGCCGGGGTAATGGGATAAGAACCCAAAAACAAAGGGAGACCACTTTTTTGAGAAGCAGCGATCAATCCCAGCGATAACGATTGATTACCCATGATGGACCGATACGAGCCGGGCTCCATCTTGGCACGCTCTACCGTATAAGTAGTATGAAAGGTTTCAGTGGTATCGCCATAATTGTATCCGGCCTGCAACACCTTAATATTACTGTCGAGAATGTCGGGCTTCTTAGAAAACTTCTCTTTTAAAAAGGTGATGGTATTGGCCATATCACGCCCGTACATCCAGTAAAGAAAACCCAGTACGAACATGTTCTTCGCCCGGTCTTTTTCTTTCATCCCCAACGGAGCGTCCTTTAACGACTCACGGGTCATTTTGGTCACGTCCATGCGAATAAGCTCGTAGTTAGCCAGCGATCCGTCATCGAGCGGATTGACTCCCTCGGGATAATTGGCCAGGCGGAGGTTCTTGGCATCGAAGCCATCGGTATTAGCTATGATCTTGCCCCCTTTCTTAAGGGATTTGAGATTTACTTTAAGGGCCGCGGCATTCATGGCTACCAGTACATCGCAGATATCACCGGGGGTAAAGACCCGGTCAGAAGAAAAGCGTAACTGAAATCCGCTCACACCGGGCAGTGTTCCCTGTGGGGCGCGGATCTCGGCGGGAAAGTCGGGAAAAGTGGCAAGATCGATGCCCAGCAGCGCGGTGTTCGTGGTAAACTGACTACCCGTCAGCTGCATACCATCACCGCTGTCTCCGGCAAATTTGATGACTACATCTTGAACTATCTCTTGTTTACGGCTCATGTATATATGACTGCTGATCGACTACGAATTTAGGTATTCTTTTGTTTTAACTGCCCCATCCATACCCGACGACCCTGCCATTTTCTGACTAACATCATCAATCCCACAAAAATAAAAAAGAAGGGGCCGGCGAACCCTAGTAAGGCAATGTAGCGGGTACCATAAAATTTCTCCATCGGACGGCGCAGCCGCTCGGCGATCAGGTACATACCCGGCACCAACAACAAGGTCAAAAAGAAAGAGAAGATCAACCCGAATATGATGGTCCAGCTGAGCGGACCCCAGAAGACCACACTATCGCCCCCGAAGAAAATGTTAGGACGACCTTGTTGAAACAAACCCGCAAAATCGATATTGAATCCCACGGCCAAGGGCAATAACCCCAAGATGGTAGCCACAGCCGTCAGCAACACGGGAATGATCCTGATCTTACCTGCCTGAATAGCCGCTTCGCGAGTGCGGTAGCCTCTGCTGCGAAGCTCATCGGTAAACTCAATCAGCAGGATACCATTCTTAATAACGATACCGGCCAGTCCCACAATACCGACACCCACCATGATGGAAGCAAGCGTGATACCACTGAGCGCATATCCCAAAAAGACCCCGATTACCGAGAAGAAAATTTCGGTGATCACGATAAAGGGCTTACTCATACTGTTGAACTGAAGCACCAGTATTAAAAAGATGATGCCGATGGCCATAAGCAAGGCCGTTCCTAAGAAGGCTTGGGTTTCTTTTTCTTGTTCGCTTTGCCCGCTCTGTTTGATGACTACATTCTCGGGGAGTGCATTCTTTTGCCGGAAATCAGCGATACGGTCGGCCAGCTCTGCATTGATACGAGTGACCTGTGTAGGGTCGGTGACACTACTTTGCAGCTGAATGGTGCGACGCACGTTTTTCCGTTTGATACCTCCGGCCGTGTTGGTGTAATTGAGCGTGGCGAGAGCGCCGAGCGGTACCGACTTGATCTGCATCGTATTCATATCCATAAAGACGATGCGC
>JBIIDB010000172.1:0-3697 GCA_044238505.1 Chitinophagaceae bacterium
CGCCAGGAGAAAAACGGCTACGGCCATATAGCCGGTAAGGCTGCCAAAAAATTGTCTAAGTTCCTTTTTACAAAGGGGCCACATAGTGCTAAAGTACTAAGATAAGGGCAACAAAAAAGGCTGCTTCCCCGAGAGAACAGCCTTTTTACAAGCCTTTATAGTTTATACGGCAAAGCTTTCGCCACATCCGCACGTGCGGCTGGCATTAGGGTTACTAAAGAAGAAACCTTTACCATTGAGTCCATCCGAAAAATCGAGGGTCGTATTAACCAGGTAGAGAAAACTTTTGAGATCGGTGACCACTTTTATTCCATTGTCCTCGAACTCCTGATCCATCGGTCTTTTTTCATTGTCGAAATCGAGCTTATAGCTAAGGCCCGAACAACCCCCACCCACTACACTCACGCGCAAAAAATAAGTATCGTCTCCGGCTACACCGGCATCATTCAACAACTGCAATACCTTTTCGCGGGCCTTATCACTTACGTAAATTACGTTGGCCATTTGAGCAGGGGCAGCAACAGGGGCGGTCTCTACAGACATACGATCTTAGTGTACTCCTTTTTCTTCGAACTGCAACTCTTCGAGTCCGTTCTTCTTACGATAGTCGTTGATGGCCGCTTTTACGGCATCCTCGGCCAGCACCGAACAGTGAATTTTTACCGGAGGCAGATTCAGCTCTTCTACAATGGTCATGTTATCGATCTTAACCGCCTCATCGACAGTCTTTCCTTTTAACCACTCAGTAGCCAGCGAAGAAGAAGCGATAGCAGAACCACAGCCAAAAGTCTTGAACTTGGCATCTTTGATAATGCCGGTCGCATCATCCACCTCAATTTGTAAGCGCATTACGTCGCCGCACTCAGGGGCGCCGACCAAGCCCGTACCCACACTGTTTTTGCTCTTGTCGAGTGTTCCTACATTTTTAGGATGCTGGTAGTGATCAATTACTTTTTCTGAATATGCCATAGCTGTTTAATTATTACGATGTAAAGTTAAAAAAAATCAATGATGCGCCCACTCGATGGTGTTCAGGTCTATTCCCTCTTTGAACATCTCCCACAGCGGACTCATGTCGCGCAGCTTGTTGACCGTATTGGTCACTTGCTCGATGGTGTAGTCGATCTGCTCTTCGGTGGTATAACGACCAAGACCGAAGCGCAGTGAACTATGGGCCAGGTCGTCGCCTAAACCGAGGGCCTTTAATACATAAGAGGGCTCCAGCGAAGCAGACGTACAGGCCGAACCCGAGGAAAGAGCGATGTTCTTGTTAAAGCCCATCATCAATCCTTCTCCTTCTACATATTTAAAGGAGATATTCGAAACGTGAGGTAAGCGATACTCCTTGTCTCCGTTCAGGTAAGACTCTTCTACTTTTAATAAAGACTGCTCTAATTTGTCGCGGAGTTTAACAATACGGGCGGTATCGGACTCCATCTCGTTCATGCAGATCTCGCATGCTTTGCCAAATCCTACAATACCGGGTACGTTGAGCGTTCCGCTGCGCATTCCTCTTTCGTGTCCGCCACCATCGATTTGCGCCGTCACTTTTACACGGGGATTCTTGCGACGCACATACAGCGCGCCCACACCTTTGGGACCATACATCTTGTGCGCGGTAAAGGCCATCAGGTCAATGCCATCTTTATTGACATCGACCGGTATCTTGCCCACAGCCTGTACCCCATCAGTAAAAACCAATACCCCGTGTTTACGGGCAATGGCACTGATCTCACGCATCGGCATTACCGTACCAATTTCGTTATTGGCATACATGATCGCGATCAAAATAGTAGTGGGCTTAATGGCCGCCTCGAGTTCGGCCAGATCGATAAGTCCGTTCGGCTTTACATTCAAATACGTTACCTCGGCCCCCTCTTTTTCGAGATGACGACAGGTATCGAGTACCGCCTTGTGTTCAATGTTGCAAGTAATAATGTGATTGCCTTTGCTGGCGTACATTTCATAAACGCCTTTAATAGCGAGGTTATCCCCCTCGGTAGCACCCGAGGTAAAGATGATCTCTTTGGGATCGGCTCCGATCAGTTTGGCCACCTGCTCGCGGGCATAATCGACGGCTTCTTCGGCCTGCCAGCCAAAGGAGTGGTTACGACTGGCGGCATTACCGAAATTGTTGGTGAAATAGGGGATCATGGCCTCCACCACGCGAGGGTCACAAGGGGTGGTGGCATTGTGGTCTAAGTAGATGGGAAACTGCAACATATATGAATTCTGATTTTGTATTGATAAAACGCGAAATTATCGCAAAAGGTTCTATCTGAATGTGCTAATTTCATCCTATAACAATTGTTTGACACTTATTACTAAAAAAATGAATAAGATTGAACATATTGGGATAGCTGTCAGCTCCCTGGCCGAAGCCATCCCCCTGTACGAAAAGCTGCTGAACACCCCTTGTTACAAGACCGAAGCCGTTGAAAATGAGAAAGTCAACACGGCTTTTTTTAAAACAGGGCCCAATAAGGTAGAATTGCTGGAGAGTACCGATCCCGACGGGGTCATCGCCAAATTCATTGCCAAAAAGGGCCAGGGACTTCATCACATTGCTTTTGAGGTCGACGATATCCGCGCCGAAATGAAACGACTCGAAGCCCAGGGGTTCGTTTTATTACACCAAGAACCCAAAAAAGGGGCCGATAATAAATGGATCTGCTTTTTACATCCGCAATCTACCCAGGGGGTGCTCATCGAGATCTGCCAAGAGATCCGCTGATCGAACGATTATTCGCTTCCCGGGGCAGGTGGTGACTCATTGAGCTTATTACCCAGTTTCTCAACGGCAGCCTGTGCCGCTATTTGTGAAGCGTCTTTTTTATTAAAGGCTTTACCGATCGCAAGACGCTCCCCATTGAGCAGTGCGGCCACGGTAAACAGGCGGCGGCCATTCTCTATTTGTTCTTCGATGGTCTCAAACTCCAACACCGATCCATTGCGGTTGGCCCAGCCGTATAATTTATTTTTATGATTGATCTCGAGGGTTTCCAGATCATCTACGAACATATGCGGCAGGATGATCTTTTTTAGCACCCACTTTTCGGTGCGGCGATAGCCCATATCCAGATAGACCGCCCCAATGAGCGCTTCGAGTGTGTTGCCAAAAATATGGCTGATACGAAGTGATGAATCCGTTCGATTATACCGAGTAATTTTCTTGAGTCCCATACGCAGCGCGATCTCGTTGAGCTGTTGGCGGTTGACCATCTTGCTGCGCATCTCGGTCAGATAGCCTTCGCCCCTGTAGGGATATCGTTTAAACAGATAATCGGCCACCAGCGCGCTAAGGATGGCATCACCCAGATACTCTAAACGCTCGTTGTTGGCATCTGCCGCTTCACTCACCGAGCGGTGCGTAAGGGCGGTTTGATACAGATGAAGCGTACGGGGCCGATAGCCCAACACCCGGTAGAGCTCTTGCGAAAAATCGGTCGAAGAAAAACCCAGTAATCGTTTTAAAACAGACAACAGCACGTCAGGCGTTGTATTTGCGTACGATCACACAGGCGTTATGACCTCCAAAACCAAACGTGTTGCTTAGGGCCGCACGCACGGGTCGAGCCTGTGCCTTGTTAAATGTAAAATTGAGCTGAGGATCTATCTCGGGATCGTCGGTAAAGTGATTGATCGTGGGCGGTACCACATCGTGCATCACCGCTTTGATACTGGCGATCGCTTCGAT
>JBIIDB010000039.1:0-12975 GCA_044238505.1 Chitinophagaceae bacterium
TTGCTGATGTTGTCGAGATGCCCTCTGAACTTGAGCCAGGGCCCCGCCATCGAAATATGGTCGGTGGTACATTTTCCTTTTGCTTTGATGAGCAGACGCAGCCCTTTCAGATCCGTTCCTTCCCAAGCAGCAAAGGGATAAAGTAATTGTAATCGCTTGCTGTCGGGTTTGACATCGACTACCACCCTACTGCCGTCGGCGGCGGGAGCCTGATAACCCGCGTCCTCTACAGCAAATCCTTTGGCAGGTAACTCATCGCCAGCGGGCGGATCTAGCTTAACCTGCTCGCCTTTTTCGTTGATCAGGGTATCGGTAAGCGGGTTAAACGTAAGATCGCCGGCAATGGCTAGTGCCGTAACTAATTCGGGACTGGCTACGAATGCCAGCGTATTAGGGTTGCCATCGGCGCGCTTGGCAAAATTTCTATTGAAGGAATGGACAATGGTATTACGCTCTTGTTTTTCGGCACCCATCCGATCCCACATACCAATACAGGGTCCACAGGCATTGGCGAACACCGTGGCGCCGATCTGCGAGAAAGTATCTAAAAACCCGTCTCTTTCGATGGTATAACGTACCTGTTCGCTGCCGGGCGTGATGGTAAATTCTGCTTTTGTCTTTAACCCTTTTTGCGCCACTTGTCGGGCCAGGCTAACGGCACGGCTGATATCCTCGTAAGAAGAATTGGTGCAACTTCCGATCAAGCCCACCTCCACTTTGGTAGGCCAGTTATTTTTAGCAGCCGCCTCTTTCATTTGAGAAACGGGGGTAGCCAAGTCGGGTGTAAAGGGCCCGTTGAGATGAGGCTCCAACTCGCTAAGATCGATTTCAATTATCCGATCGAAATATTTTTCTGGGTTGGCATAGACTTCGGGGTCACCGGTCAAATGCTCTTTGATGGCGTCCGCAGCTGCAGCGACCTCGGCTCTGCCGGTGGCTTTCAGATAACGACTCATACTCTCGTCGTATCCGAACGTAGAGGTCGTGGCGCCGATCTCGGCGCCCATATTACATATAGTACCCTTGCCCGTGCAGCTCATCGAGGTAGCACCCTCACCAAAATATTCTACAATAGCGTTGGTACCTCCTTTTACGGTCAGAATACCGGCTACTTTCAAGATCACATCCTTAGGGGATGTCCAACCGTTTAATTTTCCTTTTAACTTGATACCGATCAGCTTTGGCATCAGCAGCTCCCAGCTTAACCCGGCCATAACATCGCAGGCATCGGCGCCACCCACTCCAATGGCGATCATGCCCAATCCGCCGGCATTGACCGTATGCGAGTCGGTACCGATCATCATCCCCCCGGGAAAGGCGTAATTCTCCAGTACTACCTGGTGAATGATGCCCGCGCCCGGTTTCCAAAATCCGATTCCGTACTTATTCGAAATCGAGGATAAAAAATTATACACTTCTTCGTTATCAGCAACGGCTTTGCTCAGATCGGACTTGCCCTCTTGCTTAGCTACAATCAGGTGATCGCAGTGTACCGTAGAGGGAACGGCCACTTTTTTGCGGCCGGTGGTATCAAATTGCAGCAACGCCATCTGCGCCGTAGCATCCTGCATCGCCACACGGTCGGGCGCAAAATCAACATAATCTTTTCCTCGGGCATAATCGGCGACAGCAACCCCATCCCAAAGATGACTGTAGAGAATTTTTTCGCTCAGGGTCAGGGGCCTGCCGAGCGCTTTACGTGCGGCGGCCACACGGGCGGGCATAGAAGCGTAGACTTGCTTAATGAGGTCCAGATCGAATACCATAGCTGTTGATGTTAAAAAATAAAAAGAGTGGTTTGCTGCGCGGCAAATTTACGAAAGAAGAAGCTTGTTCAAAAATGCCGATTCCACTACCTTAGCGGAAGCCCTATGCTATGAATAAGTTAAAGTTTTTCGTAGAATGGAATGCCTTTGGGGTTTGCTCCGCCATCGGTGCCCGCATGGGAATTGCCCCCAGCAGAATCCGGCAGTATTTCATGTACACGTCCGTTCTTACCTTAGGCTCCCCCGTTGTTATTTACCTGATCTTGGCTTTTTGGCGCAACCTGAGTCACTACACGAGGCTAAGCAGAAGAAACCCCTGGCATCATCTCTGAACATTACCACTGAACTAATGACGGAAATACCCCGTCGGGTCTACCTAATCGGCGCGCTCGCGTGTGAAAGCGGAGACTACAATAACTGCGCCAGTACCTGCAGCACCTGATCGAGCTGCTCCTTGGTGTTGTATTTAGAAAAAGAAAAACGAATGGGGACATTTGGCGTGGTACGCAGGGCCCGTATTACATGACTACCCAGATCGGCGCCGCTGCTACAGGCGCTTCCACCCGACACACAAATACCTTGCATATCAAGAGCCATCAACAACATTTCTGTTTTTTCGTTACGAGGAAAGGAGACATTGAGCACTGTATAGAGACTCTCTCCCTTCCAATCTCCATTAAAGAGCAAACCGGGAAATTCTTGCTGCAGTCGCTCGGCCAAGTAATACTTGAGCGATAAGATATGCGCCCGGTCTTTTTCCAGGTGCTCGTATGCCAGCTCCAACGCCTTGGCAAAGCCCACGATCCCGTAAATATTTTCGGTACCCGCCCGCATATTTCTTTCTTGCCCTCCTCCGTGGATCATGGGTCGGATGGTCACTTCATCGGATACATAAAGGAGCCCCACGCCCTTGGGACCATGAAATTTATGGCTGGCCCCGGTGGCAAAATGAATCCACTTTTTACTGAAGTCGAGTGGGTAGTGCCCCAGCGTCTGAACCGTATCGGAATGAAAGATGGCCTGATGCGCTTTGCAAATAGCCCCCACCTTTTCGATATCGAGCAGGTTGCCGATCTCGTTATTAGCATGCATCAAACTGACCAGTACCCGCTGAGAAGAACCGGCCACCAGGGTCTGCAAGTGCGCAAGGTCTATATGACCGTCTGGCAACACAGCAACATAACTGAGCTGCAGCTGGTATTTTTTTTGCAGATGCTCTACCGTATGAACGACCGCATGATGTTCGATGGAAGATGTAATAATGTGGCGACAACCGAGGTCTTCGATGGCCGCTATCAATGCCATGTTATCACTTTCAGTGCCACCACTGGTAAAAAAAATTTCTCCGGGACTTGCCTTGACAATACGAGCTACTGTTTTACGGGCATTCTCTACGGCCAGCCTGGTCTCGCGACCATAGGAATAGATCGACGAGGGGTTACCGAAATGCGTAGACAGATACGGAAGCATCGCCTCCATGACCTGCGGATCGAGCGGGGTGGTGGCAGCGTTATCCAGGTAAATTCGATTCATGCGCGCTTCAAATATACTACGAAACTGCCTGTGAAAACTCCTTGATGTCACGCATCAGTTGCTGTGCAATATGAGAGGCCTTAGACTCTAGGTCGCTCTCGGCGTAGATCCGGATGATGGGCTCTGTATTGGAGCTGCGCAGGTGTACCCAGTCATTGTCGAACTCGATCTTAAGTCCATCATCCGTTTGCTGTGGACACTGGGCATATTTTTTTTGTATAGCCGAAAAAATAGAAGACAGATCGGTCCCCGGTTCCAACTCGATCTTGTTCTTTGAAATAAAATAATCGGGGTAGCGCTTTCGCAGGGCACTCATCTTCTTACCCGACAGGGCCAGATGTGTCAGAAAAAGACCAATCCCGATCAGCGCATCGCGTCCGTAGTGAAAATCCGGAACGATGATGCCCCCGTTCCCCTCCCCGCCGATAACGGCGTTTACTTCCTTCATTTTAGTAACGACATTAACCTCTCCGACAGCGGCTGAGGCATACTGACCACCGCTGGCCAGTGCAAGTTCTTTAAGCGATTGGGTGCTGCTCATATTGCTGACCGCGTAGCCCTTCTTTTTAGAGAGGATATAATCGGCAACAGCGACCAAGGTATATTCCTCGCCAAACAGAGTACCATCTTCGTTAACAAAACAGAGTCGGTCCACATCGGGGTCTACGGCAATGCCTATATCGGCTCCCTGCCTGACCACTTCGTGGCAAAGCTCCTGCAGATTCTCCGGAAGAGGCTCGGGCGAGTGCGCGAATCGTCCATTGACCGTTTCATTGAGCACAACAACATCGGTAATTCCCAATTTGCGTAAGAGAGCGGGCACGTACAGCGCACCTGTAGAATTGATGGCATCGACCACGACCTTAAATTTTTGGGTGGCAATGAGCGAGGGGTCAACCAACGGATAGTTCAAAATGGCATCGAGGTGATAACCCATATAATCGGCTGCCGTAACGGTGCCCAGTTTTTCGACCGTGGCAAAATTGAACTGTTCTTTTTCGGCCAGTGAAAGGACCTGGGCGCCTAACAAAGCATCAATAAATTCTCCTTTTTCGTTGAGTAACTTAAGGGCATTCCACTCGCGGGGATTATGACTGGCGGTGATGATGATACCCCCGGCAGCTTGTGCAGCCGTTACAGCCATCTCTACGGTGGGGGTAGTACTGAGTCCAAGATCGATCACATCAATTCCCAAGCCGACCAACGTTTGCACTACCAACGCTTGCACCATAGGACCACTGATCCGGCCATCGCGGCCAACGACCATTTTAACCCCCTCTTTGTTATTCTTGACAAGGGTGCCAAAAGCCGCCGTGAACTTCACAATATCGATAGGAGTAAGATTTTCTCCGGGCAGATGGCCGATAGTCCCTCTGATGCCCGAGATACTCTTGATTAACGCCATAGGTAATTTTTAACACTGCGAAAATACAGAATGACAGGGTATTAGCAGAACGGAACTCGGCTTCGGCTTACCTTTGTGTATGGCTCGGAAAGCGTGGTTCACTAATTGGTTCAATTCTCCCTATTATCATCAGTTATACGCGCACAGAGACGATAAAGAGGCCAAGGCCTTTATTGAACGACTTATTGACTATCTGCATCCTGTGACCGGAGCCACCATGCTCGATATGGCCTGTGGACGGGGCCGCCACAGTCGCATGTTGGCAGCGTTGGGGTACGAGGTGACGGGAGTAGACGTGGCACCCGAGAACATAAGATATGCCAAGCGTTACGAAACAGCGCAGCTGCATTTCGAGGTACACGATATGCGCAAGGTCTTGTGCAGTCGCTGTTTTGACTATGTCTTTAATTTTTTTACCAGCTTCGGCTATTTCGATCAGCTCCACCAGCACGAACTAGCCCTGCGCACCATGGTCACTGCTCTCAAAAAAGAGGGGGTGTTGGTGATGGACTATATCAACAGTTACTATGCTTCGCAACAACTGGTCGCCCGCGAAGAAAAAATAGTAAAAGAAACCCGTTTTTTGATCGAACGCCACGAAGACGATCGCTATTTGCATAAAAAGATTACAGTCAGCGATCCGCAATTACCAACTTCCCTTTCTTTTACAGAAAAAGTATGGAAGTTCACCGCCCTAGAACTGAGCACCCTGTTGCAACGACAGGGCATGTCGATCGTAGAGATCAAAGGAGATTATCAGTTACAACCCTACCACGAAAAAAACTCTCCTCGCCTGATCTTGATCGCAAAACGAACGCACTGATCATTTCTTGTTGTTCAGTATCAAATAGCGGGAGGTTTCAAAAAAAGCCAACGCCAGCTCTGCAAGCGAACGTTGCTTGTTGCGGCGCTCAGCAGCGGAGAGTGTGTCGCCGGCAGCAGTAATGGCATGCAATTGTTCCTCGCCCGAGTTGAGTTGACGGACCAGATAAAAATCATTGGTGATGATGCCGATCTTATCAGTAGCATTTGTCACAAAGGCGAAATGTTCCTTCAGACCAGGATCCAGCAGGTCTCTTCCGAGGGTTCTGTTCTGGTACGATCGGTGTAAGAGACCGGCCATGGTAGGTAAGACATCTATTTGCGATACTACCTCGGTTCTTCGCTGCGGCGCCAATAATCCGGGAGCATAGAACAATAACGGCACATGAAGATCCGTCAATCGCTGCTCGGTCCACACCGGAGGGTACATAGCCTGCGCATTGCCCGCTACCCCATGATCGCCTATAAAAACAAAAATCGTATTGTTAAAGTAAGGTTGTTGGACCGCTTCGCGCATAAAGGAGCGGATACAGTAATCGGAATAGCGAAACGCATTATACTCATCTACCGACTCGAATCCATACTTCTTGAGCCGTTCGTCGCTGAGTGTATCGCGTTTAAAATCGGTATCCGCCGGAGAAATGGAGCGCTGAAAAGGCCGGTGATTCCCCGCCGTTTGTATATACGCAAAAAAAGGGGCCGTGGTCTGACGCAAGCGCTGGTTGGCCGCTGCAAAAAGATCTTTATCGCTTACGCCCCATACATTGATGGGCGGGGCCGAAAAATCTTTTCCGGTATGCATTTGGAGCCCGGGTATATTGCGCAGGATGCCCTCAAAATTGTTAAACCCGGCATCACCTCCTAAAAAATAATGCTTTTCGTAATCATCCAGACCACTCAGTAAGGTGTATTGGTCGAGCGCCAGCGGATTGCGGCTCGAAAATTTAAAAAACTGCGCATCAGGAATACCGGTCACAATGGCGAACAGTGCACGAGCCGTCGAAAACGTAGGAGCAAAGCAGCGATCAAAGAAAACACCCTGCCGGCAAAGCGAATCAAAAAAGGGGGTCGTATTCAGTGGATTGCCACTCATGGAACTCTTGTACATACTGAACGACTCGCATTGCACCAAGACAATATTGGGACGACTTTCGAACGATGTGCTACGCGGACCCACCGTTCGTGTAAAATCAAACTCGGCCGCCGTAGAAAAGCCCATCCATTTTTTGACGACCGGAAAAAGAGCCCGGGCACGATCTTCATTATATCCGGGCTTTCGCAGCCCCAGGGTAGCCGCAAAATTCTGAACTGGGTTGATGGCCAGGTAGCTGAGAAAAATCCTGGAGAAACGAAAACTGTCGGTTCTGCCCAGCGGACGAAAAGAAAAAGATCCGTGTATACAAACCAAGGCAAGCACTAGCGCCGTCAAAAAGTGACCGGGCCGGTGGAGAATTCCCTGCCCGTCGGTGGCACTGATCACTTGCCAATGACTGCGTCTGTACATCCAGCGAAAGATCAACACTGCCACACCCAGCCCCAGCAACATCCAAACCAGTGGATAGGTTTGCCAGATCATTTTTACCGAGATCGTAAAATCCTCGGCAAAATTCATGGCGCCTGCATCGAGGGGTGTCTGGTTATAGGAGAAACTTCCATACCCGGCGGCAAAAAAGAAAAAAAGTACAAAGGTTATCAGGGCCAGGTACCAGGTCCAGATCTTTTTATTGAGGCCGGAGTAAAAGGGGGACCAGACCGGATTGATGCTGATCAGTATAACCGGCAGCAAAATCACGGCAATCCAGCGCAGGTCATAGCGTATTCCCAACAGAAAAGAGGAAATGATATCTGCGCTCGACAATCCGGCCGGACGAAACTGCAAAAAGATAAAGAATCGAAATAAACTGAACAGCAATAAAAAGATCAGCAACAGGTTTAGCACCCAGAGCAAGGTCTTGGATATACGAAGCCGCGTTAGCATAACTATAGTACCACAAAGAAACGACATTCACTACAAGTGATAGCTTTATTACCTTTGTACTGTGCTCGACAGCTGGCAACAATTTCTGCTATTACTTGAACAGACCGACCGCCGGATCTTTCATCTCATCAATCGTCAACTCTCCTGGAGCGGATTTGACGGATGGCTTCCTCTTTGGCGGACCCCTGAGTTCTGGATGCCGCTATACCTGTTCTTGCTTTTATTTATGCTACTGAATTTTCGCAAAAAAGCAGGATGGTGGATCGTTTACTTCATAGTGACCGTAAGCCTGATGGATACCGTAGGCAACAAACTGATCAAACAGACCGTACAACGACTCAGGCCTTGTAATGACCCTGATATGATCGCCTCGTTGGTATTGCGGGTTCCCAACTGTGGAACAGGCTATAGTTTTATCTCTAATCATGCCGCCAACCACTTTGCCATGGCCATGTTCGCATTTTTAACGATAGGCTCGTTGGCCGGTAACTGGCGTTGGCTCTTCTTTGTATGGGCCTTCAGTATTGGATGGGCCCAGATCTACGTAGGGGTACACTACCCCTCCGATGTGCTGGCCGGCGCCCTGGCAGGCATACTGCTAGGCGGTGGTATGGGGCACGCCTTCAACAAAAGATTCCAATTGCGTATCTTCGATACAGCAACAACTTCTTCTCGTTGATGGATTTTTTTATTTTGGGGGCCCTCATTTTTTTGAACGGCCTTTTTTCAATGTCAGAGATCGCACTGGTATCCGCCCGAAAAGGCCGGCTCGAAAGCCTCTCCGACAAAGGAGACAAAAAAGCCCAGCTGGCACTCAAGCTCTCACAGCATCCCGAACGTTTTTTATCGGCCGTACAGATCGGGATCACCCTCATCTCTATCGTTACGGGGGTGTATTCGGGTGAGCGATTCGGAAAAGATCTGTTACCCTACGTCGAGCGGATGGGCGTACCCGCAGAGGCTGCTGAAACTGTATCAACGGTACTCATTGTTGTTGTCATCACCTTTTTATCGATCATTTTCGGAGAGTTGATCCCTAAACGAATCGGCTTGCTGCGCTCCGAAAAAATCGCTAAGGCCGTAGCAGGTCCCATGCAGTCCTTTGCTCGCCTGACACACCCGATCGTGTGGTTACTCAATCGCAGCAGTGATGTTTTTTTTCGGCTCTTTAATATCCGAAAGAACAAAGAAGATGCTATCACCGAAGAAGAAATTAAAACCCTGATCACCGAGGGCACAGAAGCTGGTACGATCGAAGAGGCAGAACAAGATATCATAGAGCGGGTATTTCATCTGAGCGATCGCAACATCACATCGCTCATGACCCACCGCAGCGATATCATTTGGTTCGATAAGGACGACAATGAGGAAAAGATCAAAGAAAAAATTCTGCAAGAACCCCACTCGGCCTACCCCATCTGCAACGGTTCTGTGGATGCTATCTTGGGAGTGGTCTCTATAAAGGACCTTTATGTGAGTCCCGACCAACAACCGTTTAGAGAGATCATGCAGCCGGCGTTGTTTATTCCCGAAAACCTGTCGGCTTACCAAGTGCTGGAACGATTCAAAGCGTCCAAGAACCAGTCAGCTTTTATTGTTGATGAGTATGGCAGTATTTTAGGGATGCTGACGCTGAACGACATCCTCGAAGCCATTGTGGGGGAAATTCCACAAGAGGATGTGCCCGACTACGCCATTACCGAACGAGAGGACGGAAGCTTTTTAGTGGATGCTCAGATCCCCTTTTATGATTTCTTGGCCCGCTTTGAAAAAACAGAATGGATGAACGAAGGGGAGCAAGATTTCGATACGCTGGCCGGTTTTATCCTACACCGCCTGGAGCGTATCCCAAAAGTAGCCGACAAATTAAGTTGGAAAGGATTCGCCATCGAAATTATGGACATGGATGGTTACCGAATCGATAAAGTGCTCGTATGCATCAGTGATGAACTGCGCGAGGAGATGCAACAGTAAGCCCTATTCAAATTCAAGGCGTAGCGACTGCGCGGGATAATCGAGCTTGGCACTTTTTTTTGCCTTGTCGGTGGCAACATGGAATATATTGACCTGATCGGTAAACACCTCGTACAACAGCTTGGCACTACAGTCTATATTTCGGAGGGGGCCCGCTACATTCGTGACCTCCAGATACACATAGGTGGCTTCTCGCTCCTGCTCAAAACCCAGGTACTGCATGGCTACCGGTTTTTCATTGACACGCAGTTGCAAACGAGACTGCACATAGCGGCTCACCAGGGTATCCATACGCGTATGCATCGACGGATCGACCAGATCGGCCTTTTGTTGATAGACGCTTTTGAGAGCCGATTCAAAGTCGTCCGTGAACAGCTTACACTGCACTTCGAGGGTCTGCTCGGCGGTATTATGACGAATTTCGGTGACACTTACGTGAAAAGGATGTGCGTTCGAGGGGTTGTCGGCGACCACCGTTCTTTCGTCCCCGGCCATCAGCAACCATAAAAAAAGCGCTAGAACCGTTTGCATAAAATATTTTCTGCACACAAAACTCTGCATTATTTTCAAGCTTTGTAGCAAAAAGATTTTGCTGACAGCATCGCAGAACCCGCTATACTATGGAGAGCTTGCTTTTTTATTTTCCTTTAGGCTGGGAACATATCCTAAGCCGGGACGCCCTCGATCACCAAGCCTTTCTGGCGGCCATGGGGGCCTCCTTCCTGCTCCAAGACTGGAAAAGACTCCTGATTGTGATCACCGCCTTTACCGTGGGCCACTCACTGACCCTTGCCTTGAGCGTACTGAACGTATTTTCAGTAGAAAGCCATTGGGTGGAGCTGCTCATCCCGGTTACCATTGCCCTTACTGCGGTACAGCAGTGGTGGGGACGTTTTCCGGACCGGAGCAAGACCCTGCTACTCTACGGGTCAGCGCTTTTCTTTGGCTTTATCCACGGAATGGGGTTTGCCAATAACATTCGCTTTATGCTCTCGCAAGACCAGTCGCTTGGCTGGGGACTGCTGGGTTTTAACTTGGGGCTCGAGGCCGGACAACTACTTTTTATGACCCTGTTTTTATTGGTGGCGCAAGCCGCGGTGGGTTTCTTGGGGTTAGCAAA
Organism: Chitinophagaceae bacterium; assembly: GCA_044238505.1. Lineage (GTDB taxonomy): Bacteria > Bacteroidota > Bacteroidia > Chitinophagales > Chitinophagaceae > JJ008. The sequence continues at coordinate 10,599 of JBIIDB010000039.1, forward strand.
ACGAAAATGGACCGAATCGGTAGCATTAATTACCTTTGGATTATCTCTTTTTATGATCGTTCAACGCATCACCCTCCTTTAACTATTCTCCTCTTTTAAAACGTCAACATAATGAAATCTACTTTGCTCGTCTTTGGACTGTTGCTGACAAGCTGCTTGCTTGCGCAAAACATTCAAAACAACCCTAACAGCAACCACGGTAACAAGTTTGAACAATTGGGCACCATCTTTCCTACGCCCAATGAATATCGCACTGCCAGCGGCGCCCCCGGCCCTCGGTATTGGCAACAACGCTGCGATTATGATATACGCTGCGAGCTGGACGAAAAAAATCTGCTGCTAAAAGGGGCTGAGACAGTCACCTACTTCAATAATTCTCCGGACGTGCTCACGTACCTCTGGCTGCAGCTCGACGAGAACGAACACAGCTCTGTCAACAATGCTAATTACCAAGACAGCGAACCCATGAGCCGTCAGATGAGTGTACAGCAATTAAAACAACTCGAAGAGAACAAAGGTGATAATGGTTATGGTTTTATGATCCGTAAACTTACCGATGCCCTTGGTAAACCCCTTCGCTATACCATCAATAAGACCATGATGCGCGTGGAGCTCCCCGCTCCGCTCAAGCCCGGACAACGCTTTGTGTTTATGCTTAACTGGGACTATCGTATATCCAACCGCATGACCGTCGGTGGCCGGGGCGGTTATGAATATTTTCCGGAAGACGGCAATTATCTTTTTACCATGACACAATGGTATCCCCGCCTGTGCGTCTACAGCGACTTTAAGGGTTGGCAAAACCAACAGTTTACCGGTCGCGGCGAATTTGCCCTGACCTTCGGAAACTTCAAAGTGCAGATGACCGTACCGGCCGACCATGTGGTGCTCTCTACCGGTGAATGCCAGAATTACCCACTGGTCCTCTCAGCTGCCCAGCAAGCCCGCTGGAAGCAAGCGCAGACCGCTAAAGAACCCATAGAGATCGTTACGCTCGAAGAAGCCAAAGCGGCCGAGAAAACAAAACTGACCACTAAAAAAACCTGGATCTACAAAGCCGATAACGTACGGGACTTTGCCTGGACGTCTTCCAGAAAATTTGTATGGGATGCTATGCCTATCACAGTAGAGGGTAAAAAGGTAATGTGTATGAGCGGCTATGGCAAAGAAGCCTATGGACTTTATCGCCCCTACTCTACAAAAGCAGTGGCTCATACCATCAAAACCTATTCGAACTTTACGATCCCTTATCCTTATCCCGTAGCACAAAGTATTGAGGCCTCAAACGGAATGGAGTATCCCATGATCTGCTTCAACTACGGGCGAACCGAAAAAGATGGCACCTATAGCGAAAGCATCAAGAATGGTATGCTGGGGGTGATCATTCACGAGGTAGGACATAATTTCTTTCCGATGATCATCAACAGCGACGAAAGACAGTGGAGCTGGATGGATGAGGGACTCAACACCTTTGTAGAGTACCTGGCCGAAGAGCTGTGGGATAATAAATTCCCCAGCCGCAGAGGACCCGCTGCCTATATTACCGATTACATGAAACTTCCCAAAGATCAACTGGAGCCCATAATGACCAATAGCCACAACATTGTGCAGTTCGGCCCCAATGCGTATTCAAAACCCGCTACCGGATTGAATATTTTGCGTGAGACGATCATGGGTCGCGAGTTATTCGATTATGCCTTTAAAGAGTATGCGAGAAGATGGGCCTTTAAGCATCCTGAGCCGGCCGACCTGTTCCGCACGCTCGAGGACGCCAGTGGTGAGGACCTCGATTGGTTCTGGAGAGGATGGTTCTACAGCACTGATGCCTGTGATATTTCACTCGACACCGTCAAATACGCGGTGGCAGACACCGGTAGCGGAAATGTAGGCACCGCTCGTACTACCACCATGCGTCGTGCTGCCGACAAACCCCTGGTCAATGCATTCGAGGACATCTCTAAGGTGAGAAACCGTACCGACGCACGTATTGTGTTCGCAACAGACGCCGACACTACGCTTCGTGATTTTTACTGGCGCTATGCCAGAGGACTCGAACCCTATGATACCTCTCGCAGAGAGATCACCATGGGCGGTGGCGGTCCTGAGGCAATGACCGAAGAAGAAAAAAACAAATACGCGTCGCTGCATCAATATGAACTCACTTTCTCGAACAAAGGCGGGCTTGTGATGCCCATCATCATTGAGTGGACCTATAAAGATGGCAGCAAAGAAACAGAGAAGATCCCTGCTCAAGTATGGCGACTCAACGAAAAGAAAGTTGTTAAATCGTTCGTTAAAGAAAAAGAGGTGGCCTCCATTAAACTCGATCCCATGCGCGAGACTGCTGATATAGACGAAAGCAATAACAGCTGGAGAA
>JBIIDB010000040.1:0-12871 GCA_044238505.1 Chitinophagaceae bacterium
AGCGTCGCGCACACCGTTTGCGTTACGGGCCGAGTAATCAGTAATCGCCGAGGGTTTCCGGAAGTTGTGCCAGCGCCTTGGCCAGCTGCTCATCGTTGGGGGCAATACCATGCCATTCGTGCGTGCCTTCCATAAAATCAACGCCTTTTCCCATGGCGGTCTTCATGATGATCACGATAGGCTTGCCTTGTCCGGTAAGAGATCTGGCTTTTTCGAGCGTTGCCACCGTGTCGTCCATGTCATTGCCGTTCATCTGCAGTACGGTCCAGTTGAAGGCGCTGAACTTGGCTGCCAGATCACCCAATGACATCACTTTGTCGGTGGGTCCGTCAATTTGTTGCCCGTTCCAATCGATGGTCGCGATCAGGTTGTCTATCTTATGATGGGCGGCAAAGAGCACGGCTTCCCAGACCTGTCCCTCGTTCAGCTCTCCGTCTCCATGAAGGGAAAAGACCAGTTCTTTTTTCCCGTTGAGTTTTTTAGTAAGGGCCGCACCAGCCGCAACGCTTAGCCCTTGTCCCAGTGAGCCAGAGGCCATGCGAATACCGGGCAAATGCTCATGCGTGGCCGGATGTCCCTGTAATCTCGAGTTGATCTTGCGAAAAGTAGACAGCTCCGATGTATCGAAATATCCGGCCCTGGCCAGCGTGGCATAAAAGATGGGAGAGATATGACCATTCGATAACACGAAAACATCTTCGTCAGTGGCATTCATATCGAACGAGGGATCATGTTTCATGATCCTGAAATACAAAGCGGCAAAATAATCGGCACAACCCAGCGAACCGCCCGGATGGCCACTGTTGACAGCATGGACCATACGAACAATATCTCTGCGCAGTTGCGTGGCAATGGAGCGAAGGTCGGCAGTAGAAGTAGCCATAGATCTGTTTTTGCAAATGTGCATCCTTTTTTTAAAACGGAGTGGTGTGTCGAAAATTGGTGGGTAAACTTTCTTAGTTTTGTGATATGGCAGAAGATATACAATCCATTAGTGCCGGCGCGCAAGAGCACATGAAAAAAGCGATCGGCCATCTCGAGGCCGAACTGGTAAAGATCAGGGCCGGAAAGGCCAACCCACAAATGTTCGATGGTTTGGTGGTCGATTACTACGGTGCCCCCATGCCCATTAACCAGGTGGCTAACATCAGTGTGATGGATGCCCGTACCCTCAGCATTCAGCCCTGGGAAAAAAATATGGTCCAACCCATTGAGCGCGCCATCATAGCTGCCAACATGGGTGTTACCCCGCAAAATGACGGCGTGCTGATCCGCATCTTTATGCCTCCGCTTACCGAGGAGCGTCGTCGCGAACTGGTCAAGCGTTGCCAGGCAGAAGGAGAACAATCTAAAGTTGCCATTCGTAATATTCGCCGTGATGCCCTCGAAGGCATCAAGCGGTTACAGAAAAACGGACTAAGCGAAGACGCCGCTAAAGATGCTGAAGCGGGTGTTCAACAATTGACCGACAAGTATATCGGGTTGGTAGAGACGCACCTCTCCTCAAAGGAAAAAGAGATCATGTCGGTTTAATCCGATCTGCTGTTTTTAAGGCTGTCGGTTTATTGCATGCTCAGGCCTTTTCTGTCGCCGTGCTGCGGTTGGTTAGGTAGACCCCGGCCAGTATTAATAAGAGGCAACTTACTTCTATCCAAGTGATCTTCTCGTGATCGAGCAGCCCCCATCCAATGGCTACAAAAGGAATACCATAGGTGACCAATGAAGCGAACAGTCCACCGGCTCTTTTGACCAGTGAATAAAATAGGATAGTGGCCAGCGCGCTGCCGATAATGCCCAGGGCTGCACTGGACGCAATAGCCGATTGTACGGCGGCCGAAGACAGGTCGTGCGTAAAGAAACCGAAATACCACAGCAGCAACAGGGCCGGAGGCAGCATGAACGAAACCGATACAGAGGCCAAGTGCAGGGGATTGATGCCCTGCAGACGATGGCTGACCATGTTGACATTTACACCATAGAGGATAGTCGCTGTAACGGGTAAAAGCACATAGCCCAGGTTTTCAAAACTGATACTTTTTTCTCCCATCAGCACCGGTAGTATCGTGAGAAGTGCAAGTCCCAGAAATCCGATCAGAAGTCCCATCCATTTTTCGAGTGCAATCTTATCACCATAGAAAAGAACGCCGATCAGCACCACCCAAATGGGGGAGAGCGAGTTCATAATGCCCCCCAGCGATCCGTCGATACGGGTCAGTGCAATGGCAAACGAAAAAGCAGGCAGCAGGTTGCCGATAAAGGCACTAAAGATGACCAGCGGCAGCTTGCTCCGTGGGATCTTCGCCAGATGCAGAGCACCAAAGGGTAACAACACCAGGGCCGCGGCCACAATCCGTAGAGAGGCGATCTGGGTTCCGGTCAGCGAGGCAGTGCTGTCTTTCATTAATTTGAATGAGCTGCCCCAAATGAGGCACAACGACAGGAATAAGATCCATTTCCAGAAGGGGCTAGATTTCATGGCGCAAAGGTGCATATTCTTGCGGGTTGTTTGGTGCTTTTTTTATTATGTTTGTTTAAATTGATTTACATGGGAATACTGAGAGAAATCCGGGACTTTGCCGTCAAGGGCAATATCGTTGAACTCGCGGTGGCTGTAATTATCGGTGGGGCTTTTGGCGCCATCGTTTCCTCGCTGGTAGAAGACGTGATTACCCCCCTTTTATTGGCGCCGGCGTTAAAGGCCGTCCATGCCACAGAACTCGATAAGTTGGTGTGGAACGGGGTCAAATACGGCAAACTGCTGGCAGCCTCGATCAATTTTGTTTTTATCGCTTTTGTTTTGTTTGCCTTGGTCAAAGCCATGAACAAGGTTCAAAAGAAAGAAGCGGCTAAGCCGGCCCCTACCCCCGAAGACATTGAATTGCTGCGTGAGATCCGCGACTTACTCAAAAAATAACCCAAGGCTCCCTTCGAACCTCCTTTTATCTTTGCTGTATTATGTCATCACCCACCGCTTACCAGATCAGTCTTCCGCAGTTCGAGGGCCCCTTCGATCTGTTATTATTCTTTATCGAACGAGACGAACTTGACATCTATAATATTCCCATCACCAAGATCACTAATGATTTTCTGGATTATATCCACCAGCAAGATGAACTGAACGTGGAGCTGAGCAGTGAGTTCATCCTCTTTATCTCTACGCTCATGCGCATCAAGGCTAAAATGCTCTTGCCTCGCAAGGAGCTCGACGCTGATGGGAACGAGATTGACCCCCGCGCCGAGTTGGTCAATAAGATCCTTGAATACAAGCGCTTTAAGGAAGCCTCTGCCCAAATGGCCGAGATGGAGGCCCTTCGTATGCTGATGGTCAAGCGGGGAAATATTCAAAAAGAACTCGCCACCATCGGCGAAGAGGCCAGCGAAGGCACAGAGATCACACAGCTTACGCTATTTAAATTGATGAAGGCCTTCGAAAGGGCCATGCAGAAATACAGTGACCGTGTCAATAAGCCTGTGCACACCGTGGTGCGCTACAACTATACCATGGAAGGCAGCCGTAAGTCGATGCTGGAGATGGCGAAAAAGGAGAGAACCATTTCTTTTGAACGCATTTTTGAAACGTGCGAAAACCGCGTGCATGCCATCTTTTTATTCCTGTCCTTGCTCGAATTAGTGCAGCAGCACTACTTGAACATCATCATCGGACAAGGAAAGAACAACTTTATTATTGAGTACGATGAGAAGGGAGCAGCCGATGCCGAAGCCCTCGCGCTGCAAAATGTAGATCCCTCTCTTAATTGACCTCACTCACCTGTACGGCAGCCAGTTCCCGTACCGCCTTAACAATGGCAGCCGTGTCGTAGCCGCATTCGCGGTGTAATTCGGCGGGTGTACCGTGCTCTACCAATACATCTGGAATTCCCAGCCGGCGCAGGTCTTGTTTGTAACCATGTTCGGCCATGAATTCCAAAATAGCCGAACCGAATCCACCCTTGATCGTACCGTCCTCGATGGTGATAATTTTTGAATAGCGTGCGCAGATGTGGTGCAAGAGTTCTTCGTCGAGAGGTTTTACGAAGCGCATATCGTAGTGGCCGGGATTCAAACCGTCGGTGCGTAACTCGCGAATGGCTGCTGCGGCAAAATTACCCGGATGACCTATACTGAGAATGGCAATGTCTTGCCCCTCTTTGAGTGTTCTGCCTTTGCCGATCGGGATCTCTTGCAGCGGTGTTCTCCATTCCGGCATCACACCTTCTCCGCGCGGATAGCGAATCACAAATGGCAGACGCGTGGTGTCGAGTTGCGCAGTGTACATCAGGTTGCGCAGCTCGGACTCGTTCATGGGCGCACTGATGATCATGTGGGGAATACAGCGAAAATAGGCGATGTCGTAACAGCCGTGATGGGTAGGTCCGTCGTCTCCGACCAGCCCGGCCCTGTCGAGGCAAAAAACAACAGGTAATTTTTGTATGGCCACGTCGTGCACTACCGAATCGTAGGCGCGTTGCATAAAGGAGGAATAGATATTGCAAAATACCTTGAGACCTTGGGTAGCCATGCCGGCACTGAGTGTTACGGCATGCTGCTCGGCGATTCCCACGTCAAAAGCACGGTGCGGCATCTTCTCCATCATAAATTTTAGCGAAGAGCCGGAAGGCATGGCAGGAGTGATACCAACGATCTTTTCATTTTGCTCGGCCAGCTCGATCATCGTATGGCCGAACACGTCCTGGTATTTGGGAGGCTGTGGTCCTTCTTTTTTCTTTTGCACAATCTCGCCCGTCACTTTGTCGAATAATCCGGGCGCATGCCACTTGGTCTGGTCTTTTTCGGCCAGGGCATATCCCTTTCCCTTGGTGGTGATGATGTGCAAGATCTTGGGCCCCGGTATCTCACGCAAGTCCTTTAAAGTCTCTACTAACTTGGAAATATTGTGCCCGTCGATCGGGCCAAAATAGCGGAGCTTGAGGGCCTCGAATAGGTTGGCGCTGCTGCTAATGATACCCTTGAGCCCTTCGGTGAGTTTGTGAGCCATGGCACGGCTGAAGTTCTTGCCGCGCGGAAGATGTCCGAGCAAATTCCAGACATCATCCTTGATCTTATTATAGGTAGGAGACAAAGAGATATCGGTCAAATATTCTTTTAGAGCGCCGACATTCGGATCGATGCCCATACAATTATCATTGAGAATAATCAGCATGTCGGCATCGGCCACGCCGGCATGGTTCATCCCTTCAAAAGCCAATCCAGCCGTCATGGCCCCATCTCCGATCACAGCGACCACTTTGCGGTCGCTTTCACCTTTATGTTTGGCAGCCATGGCCATACCCAGGGCGGCGGAGATGGAGGTAGAGGAATGTCCTACGCCGAATGTATCATAGGGGCTTTCGCTCCTTTTGGGAAAGCCACTGAGCCCTTTGTATTTGCGGTTGGTAGGAAACTGGTCTCTTCGTCCGGTCAGGATCTTATGTCCATAGGCCTGATGACCCACATCCCATACCAGTTGATCGTAGGGGGTGTTGTACACGTAATGCAGCGCCGTGGTAAGTTCTACTACACCCAGGCTGGCTCCGAAATGTCCGCCGTGAACACTCACGATATCGATGATATACTGCCGCAGTTCTTCGCAAACCTGGTGTAGTTTTTCGCGGGGGAGTTTTTTTAGGTCCTCCGGACTGTCGATAGTTTTGAGCAAGCTTCCGGCTTCAATTTGCATAGCGCTGAGGTTAGGCCTAAAATTAGGGAAATTACTGTCGATGCCCTTTCCTTTTTCGGGGCATCTTATTTGAACAAAATTGGAAGGAAAAGGTTGTTGACGCCCGCTAAAAACAGCCCTTGACCACTGGTCCCAAGCCTTCGCTGGAAAAAGCGGTCCGTTGTACCTTTATTCCGTTATGGGCTTCTTATCGGATCGCAACAGGTTGTATTGGGTGCTGCAGTTAGGTGGCTGGGGTACGTTTTTGGCCGGGTCATTTATTTTGGCCAACTTCTTTAATCTGGAGTATTCCGAAGCGATCATCATCAACCGTACCCTGGTAATGACACTGACCGGATTGTTTGCCTCGCATATGCTTCGAGAGGTGCTCAAAAAATCCGGGCTGATGCAAAAAAAGCTGGAGCAATCGATTCCCTGGTTGTTGCTGGCACTGGCTTTTTCTTCTTTCGTATATGGGTTACTGGTGCTGGCTTGTTTCGAGGCTTTTGATCTGTACCTGTCACAAGAGACGATCGAAAAATTGAACATGGGGCAATTGTTGCTGGCCGTGAGTTTAGAGATGAGCACGATCATGTTGGCTTGGCTCACCGTCTACTGCATCTATCATTATTACGACGACAGCAGAAAGCGACAGCTCGAGCAGCTCCAGCTCGAAGGGGTGATCAAGCAAATGGAGTTAAAGACCCTCAAGGCACACCTGAACCCCCATTTTATTTTTAATTCACTCAATAGTATCCGGGCCTTGATCGAACTAGATCCGGCCCGTGCGCGCCGCGCCATTACCGAGCTCAGCAACTTGCTGCGGGGTAGTTTGCAAACCGAACAGGCGCAGCTGGTGTCGCTGCAAAAAGAGATCGATATTATCCGCGATTATCTTGCACTCGAGAGTATTCGTTTCGAAGACAGGATGCAGGTGGAATGGCAGGTAGCAGAGGATACCTTGTTGCTTCCCGTACCCCCCATGATGTTACAGACCTTGGTCGAAAATGCGATCAAACACGGTATCGGTACGCTGCCGGAGGGAGGACGTATTCTCATCCGTTCCACTCGCGAGCCCGCCAGTCATCAACATGTGCTGGAGATCGTCAATACCGGAGCGCTGAACGGTTCTTTACTCACGCCCGGATTTGGCATTAGCAGCACGCAAAGCCGGTTGGCATTACTCTATGGGTCGGCAGCGCAATTCACCATTGTGCAGTTGCCGGAGCATACGGTTAAAGCCACCGTTCGTATTCCTCTTTAATCATTTTTTATGCCTATCAAAACCATCATCATCGACGACGAAAGGCTGGCACGTCTGGAGTTACGCAAATTGCTGGGCGAATTTTCAGAAATAGAAATTGTCGGAGAGGCGGTCAATGCCGACGAGGCGTTGCAAAGTATCGAGTTGCTGCAACCCGAGTTGATTTTTTTGGATATTCAAATGCCCGGTAAGACCGGGTTCGACCTGTTGACAGAACTCGACCGAAGTCCTGAGGTTATTTTCACCACGGCCTATCACGAATACGCCATCAAGGCTTTTGAATTTAACGCACTCGATTATCTGACAAAGCCCATCGATCCCAGACGGTTGGCCGATGCCATACAAAAACTCCAGGGCCAAGAGTTGCGTCGGTCCTCAACAACATCACCCGTATCGTCGGCGTTGCTCTCGGAGCAAGATCAGGTCTTTGTCAAGGACGGAGAGCGTTGCTGGTTCGTGAAGCTCAGTGAGATCCGGCTGTTTGAAAGTGTGGGCAACTATGCTCGGGTTTTTTTTGGAGCCAATAAGCCTCTCATCCTAAAATCGCTGAATGCCCTTGAGGATCGGCTCGATCCCCGCGTCTTCTTTCGCACCAACAGAAAACACATTGTCAATTTACGGATGATAGAAAAAATCGAACCCTACTTCAACGGGGGTCTCTTGCTCGAATTAAAAGGGGGCGAAAAGATTGAGGTCAGCCGCAGGCAAACGCTACGATTTAAAGAAATGATGAGTTTGTAGCAAGAACGGCCGGTGGGTCATAACCTTCAGCTTTACTTTCGGTAACCACCAAGGTGGCCTCGAGGCACCATCAAGATGTGCTGTGAACCGCCTCGCTGATGGCGCCAATGAGGCTGCGATCTTTTTCGATGGCATTTCCCACCACCACTACATCGGCTCCGGCTCGGCAAGCCGCTGTCGCCTTGGCGGGGTCCGTAATACCGCCGCCCACGATCAGAGGTACTTCGATTTGTGCAGCCACGGCCTCTATCATTTCTTCACGTACCGGTGTGCGGGCTCCGCTGCCGGCATCCAGATAGATCAGTTTCATACCCAGCATTTCTGCTGCCATGGCCGTGCACTGGGCGATCTCTTTTTTATTGGCCGGAATAGGATTAGCATTACTGATGTACGAAACGGTAGTGGGGGCTCCGCCGTCTATGACCAGGTAGCCGGTAGGAAGTACTTCGAGTCCGCTTTGTTTTACCATAGGAGCCGATAAGACGTGCTGTCCGATGAGCAGATCGGCATTTCTTCCGGAGACCAGCGACAGGTAGAGCAGGGCATCCGCATGACGGGTTATCTGCGAGGGGCTGCCCGGAAAGAGGATCACCGGAATATCGCTGTGTTTTTTCAGGTATTGGACCTGCTCTTCCAGGTTGTGTGATATGACCAGACTGCCGCCTACGAACCAAAAATCAACAGCGGCCGCCGCACCCAGCGGGATCAATTCATCCAACATCGCCACGGAAGCCTTGTCGGGATCGATGAGTACCGCAAAGGACTTTTTCTGCTTGTTTTTTCGCTCGGTGAGCAGTGAATAAAGAGATCTTTTCATTGGGTGATTTGGCAGTTGCAAATTTGCGGAAAATAGTTTGCATTGCAGGGCTAAATATTTTTACAAACAGATTCTGAAATTTCCAAAAAAATCTTCCAAAAAGTAATTCAGAAAGTGTGAAGAAATGCCCAAATCCACGACAGACAAGGGTTGTGTGCGATTTAATGCGTATTTTCCACACAATGTGAATATTTGAGGGTTTGTTTTTTTTCGAGTAAAAAATATTTTCGTTGACGACCCCCGCGAAAGCGTGGATCGGAATCGAACCCAGGACCAAAACCCAGTAAATTCTTTTTTGAATATGCCCAGTAAGAAGTCAGCTGCCACCAAGGGCGGGTTGCAGTTTAGTCGCCGCTTTACTCGTGATGATGTAAATGTTTTCGATCAGTTCGAGTACGATTACCGCACTTCGGTGATCCGTAACCCCTCCGGTGAAGTGGTCTTTGAGATGACCAATGTAGAAGTGCCCAAGCAATGGAGCCAGATTGCTACCGATATCTTGGCGCAGAAATACTTTAGAAAGGCCGGTGTACCTCAGCCCGACAACAGTCTGGGCCGTGAAACCTCTGCCAAGCAAGTGGCCCATCGTATGGCCAATTGCTGGAAAGTATGGGGAGAGCGGTATGGCTATTTTGCCAGCAGCCGAGATGCACAAGTTTTTTATGATGAGCTGGTGTACTCCATCCTCAACCAGATGTGCGTGCCCAACAGCCCCCAGTGGTTCAATACGGGCCTGTACGAGAGTTATGGCATTGCCGGTAAACCACAAGGTCACTATTATGTAGATCCTGCCGATGGCCAGCTCAAGAAATCACAAAATGCCTATGAGCGCCCACAGCCTCATGCCTGTTTCATTCTCAGTGTAGAGGACGATCTGGTTAACGACGGCGGCATCATGGACCTTTGGGTTCGCGAGGCCCGCATCTTTAAATACGGATCTGGGGTGGGCACGAATTACTCTAACCTGCGCGGAGAGGGAGAAAAGCTCAGCGGTGGTGGCAGCAGTTCTGGTCTGATGAGTTTTCTAAAGATCGGTGACCGCGCTGCCGGTGCCATCAAGAGCGGAGGTACGACCCGTCGCGCTGCCAAGATGGTTTGTCTTGATCTCGATCACCCCGAGATCGTGCAGTTCATCAACTGGAAAGTAGAAGAAGAAAAGAAAGTAGCGGCGCTTATTGCCGCCGGTTATCCCTCGGGCTACGAAGACGAGGCCTATCGCACAGTGAGTGGTCAAAACTCCAATAACTCCATTCGTATCCCTAACTCGTTTTTTGAGAAATTGGAGAACGATGAGGATTGGGAATTGACCGCGCGCCAAGACGGACGCGTCATGAAAAAAGTGCCAGCCCGTGAGCTTTGGAACCAGATCGCTTACGCCGCCTGGCGCTGTGCTGACCCCGGAACACAATACAATACCACCATCAACGAGTGGCACACCTGCCCCGAGGGCGGTCCCATCCGCGCGTCGAACCCTTGCTCGGAGTACATGTTCCTCGACAATACAGCTTGTAACCTGGCCTCCGCCAATCTGATGAAGTTCTACGATACCGCAAACAACAGTTTCGATGTCGAGGGTTACGAGTACAACACCCGTCTGTGGACCGTGGTATTGGAGATCTCGGTTTTGATGGCGCAGTTTCCCTCAAAAGAGGTGGCCCAGCTCAGCTATGAGTATCGCACACTTGGATTGGGATATGCCAACCTGGGTACTATGCTGATGGTAAGCGGTATTCCCTACGATAGCGAAGAAGCCCGTGCTATTGCCGGTGCGCTTACCGCGATCATGACCGGTATTTCGTATAAGACCTCGGCCGAGTTGGCCAGCGTGCTCGGTCCCTTTGCCCGTTACGAAGAGAACAAACAGCACATGATGCGCGTAATGCGTAATCACCGCTTGGCCGCTTATGATGCCGACGAGTATGAGAACCTCAGCTTAAAGCCGCAAGGTATCAAGGCAAAATACTGTCCTGATTATCTGCTTAAGGCTGCCTGTAAGGCCTGGGATGATGCGGTAGAGCTCGGCGAGCAGTACGGTTATCGTAATGCACAGGCCACTGTCATTGCCCCCACCGGCACTATCGGATTGGTGATGGATTGCGACACTACGGGAGTAGAACCCGACTTTGCCTTGGTCAAATTCAAAAAACTGTCCGGTGGCGGTTACTTTAAGATCATCAATCAAAGTGTTCCTGTGGCGCTCAAAAATTTGGGCTACAGCGAAAAAGAAACGGAGTCCATTATCAAATACGCCGTCGGTTCTGCCAGCTTTGCCGGCGCGCCTTTCATCAATCATCAAACGTTGAGCGAAAAAGGTTTCATTGCCGACGAGATCAAGCGTCTCGATGCGGCTGCGCTCACCGCCTTTGAGATCGGCTTCGTCTTTAACAAGTATACCTTGGGCGAGGAGTGTTTACAGCGTCTTGGCTTTGCACCGGAGCAGTACAACGACTTTGAATGGAGTCTGCTCGAGGCACTTGGCTTTACGGATGAGCAGATCGAAGCTGCCAATGATTATGTGTGTGGTACAATGATGATCGAAGGGGCACCCGGTTTAAAAGAAGAGCATCTTCCTGTCTTTGACTGTGCCAACAAGTGCGGTCAAAAAGGGCAACGCTACATTCATGCGCACGGACACATTCGCATGATGGGGGCCACGCAACCCTTTATCAGCGGGGCTATCTCTAAGACCATCAACCTGCCCCATGAGGCCACGGTCGATGAGATCGCAGATGCCTATTATCTGAGCTGGAAGCTGGGACTAAAGGCGAATGCGCTGTACCGCGATGGATCGAAGTTGTCTCAACCTCTCAGCAATAAGAGCGACAAGAAGAAAAAGACCGATACCGCCGATGAAGCAGCTGCAGACACCGCCCTGGTGGCCGGAGCCGACTCTAATATCGTCGACCTCGGAAAACTGACCGTAGAGGAATTGCTCGATGAAGTACAGAAGCGTGTGCAAGCCTCTCCCGATACCAAACTCAAGCGCCGACTGGCCAAGATCGTAGAACGCCGCACCTTGCCCGCCAAGCGCAGAGGCTTTACACAAAAAGCCAAGATCAGCGGACAAGCCGTATTTCTTCGTACCGGCGAGTATGCCGACGGTACCTTAGGCGAGATCTTCGTAGATATGGCCAAAGAGGGGGCCACCATGCGCAGTATGATGAACTGCTTTGCCATCTCTGTATCAATTGGTCTTCAGTATGGTGTGCCTCTCGAAGAGTTCGTCGACAAATTCGCCTTTACTCGCTTTGATCCCTCCGGTTTTGTAGAGCATCCCAATATCAGAACGACTACTTCTATTGTAGACTTTATCTTCCGCGTACTCGGTTATGAATATTTGGGCAGAACAGACTTGGTACATGTGCTTGACAAACCCGAAGTGATGAATACCGGTGCCGATGATTGGGATGAGGTGCCTTCTAATCCTTTGGAATATGCCAAGGATCCTGAGCTCTCCAGCATCCGCATTACCCCTGCCGCCGGTACCACGCAACCGACCAAGGCCGCTGCGCCCAAGGCAGTTCCCAAGGCCGAAAAAGTAGACAGCGCCCTCGATGCCATGAATGCCGTGGCCAAGAACATGCAAAGTGATGCACCCGCTTGTAACGTATGCGGCAACATCATGATGCGCAGCGGTGCCTGCTACAAGTGCAACAACTGCGGCAACCAGGGTGGTTGTGGCTAAGAGATACAGGAATTCTTTGACCTTATTGAATCCCGCCATTTATGGCGGGATTTTTTATGGCCCTGCGGGCGATAATGTCTTTTGCAGCCGGTATCATCGCCATCCCCAAAAAGATGCATCACAACGGGACAGGAGATGTTTTTTATGCGAGGGCGAACTTAATTGCCGAACAAACTCCCTACGGCTCCTTCGAGCATGGGAAATTTCTCGACCACATAGTTTTTGACAGTGGTCAGTGCTTGTTGCGCCTGTTCATCCGTAAGACCCGCTTCGGTCTTTAGTTTTTCGATCAATTCTTTCATAGGGAGCTGGGTTGAGATTCCATAGCCCACAACAAATTCATTAGGCTACTTTCAGCAGACTGAGTTTGCTTTTATTGAAATGCTGCTCGGCGTAGGGCAGGTCTAAAATAAATTCTTTGGTATCAGTAGATGGCAACTCGTACATGGCATCCGTCAGTATGCCCTCACAAATACTGCGCAGTCCGCGAGCGCCCAGTTTGTACTCCAGGGCTTTGGCCACCATAAAATCCAGTACTTCGTCTTGAATGGTGAGCGCGATGCCTTCCATTTCAAACAGGCGCGTATACTGCTTGATCAAGGCGTTGCGGGGTGTGGTCAAGATGGCGCGAAGGGTAGCGGCATCGAGCGGATCCAAATGCGCAACTACGGGTAAGCGGCCCAGCAACTCAGGGATCAACCCGAATGA
>JBIIDB010000173.1:0-3642 GCA_044238505.1 Chitinophagaceae bacterium
TTGATGGTTTCAAACCCGTGGTGGTCGATTTGACGCAGGGGCATTCGGCAGATGATTGCTGGGTCCATGACGAAAAGGATATTTACAAAGCACAAATTCTCTCGCGCATATTTGATGACGTACATATCGAAGGTCATCTACCCCGCCCCTTTGGCGTCTTCTACGAGACTGATAGACCTTGCTATGAAGACGTGATGAAGGCACAACTAGAAGAGGCCAGTACCCGTAAGCCGGCCGATCTCGATAAGTTGCTTCGGGGTAATGAGGTCTGGACAATTCAATAAAGATCGGGCTCGCTGTTCGGTGCTGTCAATCAAAACCGGCACGTTAGCTAACCGAGAAATGAAAGTACTCTTTTCTTAGAGGACTGCTTGCTTACGGGAAGAGTGAATCTTGTTCCGGCAACAGCCTGAAACTTTTTCGATGATACGTACAGAGTCCGTGTGTATCGATCGCTTTTCGATGCGCAGCAGTGCCGTATCCCATGTTCTTGTTCCATCCATACTGTGGAAATTCTTGATGTAGTTCCTGCATCAACCGATCCCGATACGTTTTGGCCAAAATGCTGGCTGCAGCAATAGAAGCGAATCGGCCATCCCCTTTTACAAAGCATTGATGTCGTATGGATGGATACGCCGAAAAACGATTCCCATCGATGAGTAAGAGCGTTGGCGTGGTTCCGAGCGTAGCAATGGCCTGGTGCATGGCCTTAAAGCTGGCTTTTAAAATATTGATCTTGTCGATCTCTTCGTGATCGATAACGCCGATGCCCCAGGCAATGGCTTTTTCTTCGATGAGGGGACGAAGGGTTTCGCGCTGTGCCGCACTGAGTTTTTTGGAATCGTTCAGCAACGGATGTTTAAAGTTCTTGGGAAGTATAACGGCAGCTGCCACCACAGGTCCGGCATAACAGCCCCGGCCCGCTTCGTCGCAGCCCGCCTCGATCTCATTTTTTTTATAGTAAGCCGCCAACATACCCTGCAAGATGCAAAATTATGCTCAACAAAATCGGGTTACGGCTTAGGGAGACTGTACCTTTGCCCCATGAAAACGGAAGCTACGTCGCGCCCGGTGGCTATTTGGTTGCTCACGGGGGTAGCCATGGTCATTATTCAGATCGCATTAGGCGGTATCACCCGTTTGACCGGCTCGGGACTTTCTATTACCGAATGGAATGTAGTAACGGGTGCGTTGCCTCCACTTACTGCTGCTGATTGGGCAGTGGAGTTTGCCAAATACCAGCAGACTCCTCAGTTTCGCTTACTCAATTTTGATTTTACGCTGCAAGAGTTCAAGTATATTTTTTTCTGGGAATGGTTCCATCGCTTTTGGGCCCGCCTGATCGGGGTGGTCTTTATTGTCCCCTTCATTTATTTTCTGTGGACCCGTCAGTTCAAATCTGCCATGATCAGGCCCTTATTGATTTTGTTTTTACTGGGTGCCTTACAAGGAGCCGTAGGTTGGATCATGGTGGCCAGCGGTCTTACCGGAGACGCTATCTATGTGAAGCCGACGCGATTGGCTTTGCACTTTGTGCTTGCGCTTGGATTACTCTCGTACACCTTTTGGTTTGCGTTGCAATTGTTGGTGCCCGTTGATCAGCGGGTCAGTTTGCCGACGGTGCGCAAGCGGGTGTTTTTTATTTTAGGACTATTAGTCGTGCAATTAGCCTATGGAGCCTTTATGGCAGGGCATAAAGCAGCGACCGCCGCACCCACCTGGCCTGATATCAATGGGCAGTTAGTGCCCGATCTGCTCAGTAACGCCAATGGAATTTTATTTTGGGTCGAAAATAAAATCGCGATTCATTTTGTACACCGCGGACTGGCTTACATCTTATTGATCGCTGTGGTGCTGATGACGCTTCGACTTCATCACCCTCATGGCAGTCGGTTGTTGCAAAAAGCATCATGGTTCCCGATCTCTTTGGTACTCCTGCAAGTTTTACTGGGCATTCTCTCGGTGCTATACAGTACGTCCATCATTCCCGGACAGTGGGGAATCTTTGAATGGATGGCCCAGCTGCATCAATTAGTGGCGATGTTGCTGTTATTATCGCTGGTGTTATTACTATATCTGACAGCAAAGTGAGCGTAACTAATTTTTTGCCATGCGATGTTTCTGCTGACTATCATCCTAAGAGCTTGTTCGATTACCGGATTAACCGGAACGCCGAAGGCGCAACCTCTATCTTCGCGTTTGTGACTGGCGGAGTGGCCTCTCCATCCACATGGATCATGGCGCCACCAAGATTTTCAATTTCTATCACCGACACCTGCCAGTAATGAATGTCTTTTTGTTTTCGTTTATCGGAGAGAGAAGTGATAATGTCTTCTCCGCTCAGTGGTTGATTTTGTCCGCTGAGCTGTTGGTAGGCCCGCCAAAGTAGCGGTAGCTTATGCTGTTTTTTCACAATGACTACATCGAGCAGTCCATCCGAAAGGGATGCGTAGGGGGCAATGGTCACTTTATTGCCAAATTGATTGGCGTTAGCCACGGTGATCATATAGGCGTCGAGCGATACCGCTTGCCCCAGTACGTGTATCATAAACTTATACGAAGGCGCCGATCTAAATTGTTTTATTGCATGCCTTATGTAGGTGTTGAGCCCTCGCGTCGCGCTTTGCGCGTAAGCATGTGCAACGGCCCCGTCGAAACCCAGTCCGGTCAGTTCGCAGGCAAAATTTCCGTTTACGGAATAGCCATCTGTGTGCCTTGCTCTGCCGCTAAAAATTGTGTCGAGTGCTCGTTGGGAATCGGTAGAAAGCCCGGCACATCTTGCCAGCCCATTGCCCGAGCCGCAAGGGATAATGCCAAAGGGAAGATCCAGGTGTCGAAGGGCTCCTACGACCTGGTTGATGGTACCGTCTCCGCCCGCAATGATAATATCAGTAAAGCCTTCGCTTTGTATGTGTCGGGCCAGGTAATTATAATCACCATCGATCACCGAATCGTGACATTCATAATCAAATCCGGCCAGACGGCTACGTTCTTCGATCTGTTTGCGCAGCGAGCCGCGTGAACCGGTGCCGGCAATGGGATTGATGATATAGAGTAGTTTTCTGTTCAAGCCAATCGATTAAAGCCAATATCACCACCGCAGCAGCGCACTAGCCCAGGTAAAGCCACTGCCGAAAGCCGCTAGGCATACGAGCTGATGTTCTTTGACCAGTCCTTTTTCCCAAGCTTCGCACAGCGCGATGGGTACCGAGGCAGCGGTGGTATTGCCGTAGTATTGGATATTGTTGTACACCTGGTCGTCTCGCAGTCCTAATTTTTGTTGTACAAATTGAGCGATACGAAGGTTGGCCTGGTGTGGAATCAACAGATCTACGTCTTTTGATGTGTATCCGTTTTTTGAAAGTGCCTCCATGATCACCTCCGGGAATTTCACAACGGCCTTTTTAAAAACGGCCGGGCCATCCATATACGGGAAAAGTTGTGCATTGTCGATCATCTGGTGGCTCATGAACATTTGGCCAATGGGCGCCTCATCAAAATCGGCATAGCGCTCTTCTTTCCAGTGGTTGGCATGCGTTCCCGGATTATACATGGCTAGTATCTCGGCACTCTCTCCATCGCTGTGTAAATGGGTAGAGAGGATGCCGGCTTGTTCATCGGTAGTCGGTTGCAATATAACCG
>JBIIDB010000002.1:0-39658 GCA_044238505.1 Chitinophagaceae bacterium
TGCAAGGTGCTGTACCATTACATCCGGCGTCTTCGATACTATCGGGGATTCCATCATTGTCAGAATCTAAATCAAGATAGTTAGGAATACCATCGTTATCAGAATCTGTTGGTGTGCAAGGTGCGGTACCGTTACATCCGGCGTCTTCGATACTATCGGGGATTCCATCATTGTCAGAATCTAAATCGAGATAGTTAGGAATACCATCGTTATCGGTATCGGTCGGTGTGCAAGGTGCTGTACCATTACATCCGGCGTCTTCGATACTATCGGGGATTCCATCATTGTCAGAATCTAAATCAAGATAGTTAGGAATACCATCGTTATCAGAATCAGTAGGCGTACAAGGTGCGGTACCATTACAACCCGCATCTTCGATACTATCGGGAATACCATCATTATCAGAATCGAGGTCTAAGTAATTTGGAATACCATCATTATCGGTATCGGTCGGTGTGCAAGGTGCAGTACCGTTACAACCCGCATCTTCGATACTATCGGGAATACCATCATTATCAGAATCGAGGTCTAAGTAATTTGGAATACCATCATTATCGGTATCGGTCGGTGTGCAAGGTGCGGTACCGTTACATCCCGCATCTTCGATGCTATCTGGAATACCATCGTTATCAGAATCGAGGTCTAAGTAATTTGGAATACCATCATTATCGGTATCGGTCGGTGTGCAAGGTGCGGTACCGTTACATCCCGCGTCTTCGATACTATCGGGGATTCCATCATTGTCAGAATCTAAATCGAGATAGTTAGGAATACCATCGTTATCGGTATCGGTAGGCGTACAAGGTGCTGTACCATTACAACCAGCGTCTTCGATGCTGTCAGGAATTCCATCATTGTCAGAATCTAAATCAAGATAGTTAGGAATACCATCGTTATCAGAATCTGTTGGTGTGCAAGGTGCGGTACCGTTACAACCCGCATCTTCGATGCTGTCAGGAATTCCATCATTGTCAGAATCCAAATCGAGATAGTTAGGAATACCATCGTTATCGGTATCGGTAGGCGTACAAGGTACTACGCCATTACATCCGGCGTCTTCTAAACTATCAGGAATACCATCATTATCAGAATCGAGATCGAGATAGTTAGGAATTCCGTCGTTATCGGAATCAGTAGGCGTACAAGGTACTACCCCGTTACATCCGGCGTCTTCTAAGCTATCGGGAATACCGTCGTTATCAGAATCTGTATCGAGATAATTGGGAATACCATCATTATCAGAATCTGTTGGTGTGCAAGGCACCGTACCGTTACAGCCGGCATCTTCTAAGCTGTCAGGAATACCATCATTATCAGAATCCAGATCGAGATAGTTAGGAATACCATCGCCATCAGTGTCTGTCGGTGTGCAAGGCACTACGCCATTACAGCCGGCATCCTCGATGCTGTCGGGAACTCCATCGCCATCACTATCGATATCTAAATAATCGGGAATACCATCGTTATCAGAATCACGGGGATTTGAAGGATTGGGACCGGCTTCCTGTGAATCGGGAATACCGTCGTTATCAGAATCAATATCTAAGTAATTCGGAATGCCGTCTCCATCATCATCGCCGGTGCCCTCGGTACTGTCAGGAATACCATCGCCGTCAGAGTCCGTTACCGTACTTACAGTGACTGCAAGAACAGAAGCTGCACTGGTACAACCATTGGCATTAGCTACCACCGCTACTGTTCCGCTGTTGCTATTGGTAGTAACAGTAATGATATTAGTCGTTGAACTGCCCACCCATCCCAGCGGCAAAGTCCAGGTATAACTGGTAGCACCGCTTACGGCAGCCACTTGATACGTACGAGACGTTCCTGCAGTTACCGTAATCGGTCCGGCTATCAATCCGGGAGTGGCCGGTGTAGCAGGTTGTGTATTGATTGTTGCTATTGTTGCATTGGTGCTGTTACAGCCTTGTGCATTTCTTACCACAATGCTGTATGTGCCCGCCGTAAGACCAGCAAAACTGGCAGAAGACTGAAACGCTCCGCCATTAATGCGATACGTAAATCCGGCTCCGGTGGGTGAGCTCACGGTGATCGTTCCGGTAGCCAGTGTACATGTAGGCTGTGTAATAGCTACTACTGCACTTGCCGGTAAAGCCGCTACCGTGACCGAACTGGTTGCCGTGGCATTAGAACATCCGCCGGTACCGGTAACCGTATAGGTGATCGTAACGGTACCAGCCGCAACACCGGTTACAACACCAGTGGTTGCATTGACAGAAGCAATGGCCGAATTAGAAGAGCTCCAGGATCCGCCACTAACCGATGAAGTCAATGAAGCGGTTGAACCAATACAGAGTGAATTAGTGCCGCTGATCGTTCCGGCCGAAGCTGCCGCGCTGATGGTTACCAAACGGGTAGCCGTCGCGTTAGCGCAACCGCCTGTACCTGTAACCGTATAAGTTATGGTCGTTGATCCGGCAGAAAGAGCAGACATAACGCCCGTACCGGAAACAATCGTTGCTACAGAAGTATTAGAACTAGTCCAGGATCCACCGCTGACCGTTGAACTGAAATTAGCAGTAGAACCGGCGCAAACCGCACTGCTGCCGCTGATCGTTCCGGCAGAAGCTGCTGCTATTACAGTGACCAACTGGCTGGAAGTTGCGTTAGCACAACCTCCTGTACCTGTAACCGTATAAGTAATTGTTGCAGTGCCCGCACCGACTCCGGTAACAACACCGGTTGTTGCATTCACCGTTGCAACGGCTGTGTTGGAAGAACTCCAGGATCCACCGCTGACCGTCGATGTGTAAGTAGCCGTTCCGTTAACACAGATGCTTTGGTTACCCGACACCGTGCCCGCACTTTGTGGCGGATTTACTGTGACCGTGATGGTGTTGGAATATCCGATATTAACTCCGTCAGATGCGGCTCTGCGGAAATAAGTAGTTGTAGTGAGCACACCGGGAGAATAAGGTCCAGCAGTTGTTCCGCCGGAGGCCACATTTGTAAAGGATATGCTGTTGGCACTTTGCTGCCATTGATACGTAAGTGTCGCTTCGCCTCCTGAGGCTGCCGTTAACGAAGTGAGTGCAACCGGAGCCGTGCCCGAACAGATCGTTTGCGCAGCACCGATGGTTCCTCCATTGACCCGCTGGGTGAGCAGGTAGGCATTGAGGGCATCCAAAATACCAGTTGTGGCCGCATTTCCATCGTACGTAACATTATCTGTTAACGTAAGCGTAGAAGTATTCTTTAAAAGACCAAAGTTGCTGCCAACATCTATAACATAGGTACCGCCTCCGGGAAGATTCAGTGTGATGGGAGAAATTCCGGGATCAGGTATAAAACCGAAATATTCGATATTGTTTCCGCTGGGTCCTCTCCAGTTGATAGCACCGAGGATATCGACACTCGAGCCGTTAGTCAGTATGAGACGAACGGTACCCACAATATCATTACCCTGCGCAGTAAACTGTCCTGTCGTGCTATTTTGTATAAAATAAGAACGAACTATTCCTAAGGCGGGGTAGGTCCGAGAATTCAGAGAAGTGTTGCTGTTATTCCCGATTCGACCGATGAATCCACGGCTAAAAGAGACCCGAACATCAACCTGGGCATAACCCGAAACGGCAAACAGCAGCAGGGCAGCTAGCCATAAGCCTCGGAAGAATCCGGTTCGTTGTTGATTTTTTTCGGTTGTAGCAGAGGGGCGGGATGTTCTTCCCGAAGCAGCGCGATAAAAATTCATGTTAAACATTTTTGGGTGCAGGGTTAGACAAAAACTTCAAAAGCAGTTGTCAGATAAAGAAGTTTTGGTTTTAACACAGTTAGTTATAACTACAATGTTAAGAATACTAATAGTTATACAATGATTATAGAACTACGAACATCACTAAAAATGTAAAAAAAAGATATTGGCCCTGAGAACCAATTGCTAAAGAACAATTATCAAAATATATTTTTACATTTTTCTGAGCTCCTCGAGCAGATCTTTGGGTCGAATACCCCTGATTCGTTTGAGCGAATTATTAAAAGTAGCCCGGGTAGCGAAACCCGATTTGAGTGCGATGGCCTCGATCGTATAGTCGAACCATTTGTTGTCGCTACGGACCAAGTCACATAAATAATTTATTCTATACGAGTTGATGTAATCACTAAAGCTAAGTCCCGTATGTGCAAAGATGGCGTCGGTGATGGCCGACTTATTAATAGAGGAGATGTCGCTGAGACGGTCCCGCGAAAATTCAGGATCCGTAAAGGGCTGGTCGCGCTGCATGATAGTCTCGATGAGCTGAAAATGCCGCGCTTGCTTTTCGGTGACAACCCCAGACAGGGGCACCTCCTGACCTGCATTTGTCATTACCGGGAGTGAATGATCGGGGTTTGCCTGATCTGAATCTGTCAGCGTATTATCTTCGGTTTCGTCTAATCGAGCTTGCTCCCGTTCTTTGGTAAAATCGGTTTTAGCTGGACGAACCCCCTGGAGCAATCCCGGAAATAACAATATGATACTGCCCCCCACTAAAATATCGAGCATCAGCATTAGAAAGGGGGCTTTCTGAATCACCGAAAAGCGATTCACGTAAAAAATAGTCAGGGTAAGAATAGAAAGCCCCAGAATGGTTTTATTGGCCACTTCGAAAACCAAAAAGGAATATACCTGGCGATTAAGCTGCTCAAAACGACGACTCACAGCATACCGATAGCCGATCAGTACTCGCCAGCCATAAAGCACATACATAAGAAGCAGCGAAAACTTGATGATGATATGCGTGCGAAAAGAAAAAAAGAGTCCGTCTTTGGCAAACCAGGGATTACCGGCTCCATAGTAAAGTGACTCAATGAAAGCTAATTTCTGAGAAGCCGTTTGCAGATAAAACGGAATCAGCTCGGCTACATGGAAAGCAAAGGGCAAGAAATGCAGCAGATCATAGCGCCTGAACTTTCGTTCGGGATTGAGCCCGAGTGATACCATAAAAAAAGTAAACGGAGCTATCAGATATTGCAGCGGCGAGGCAATCCGAAATAAATGAGGGTACTTTAAAAACCAGCCGTCATTCTCGATATAACTATAGAGCAATGTAAAAGAAACAATAAAGAGATTGGCCAGAAAAAAATAATAAAAGCGAGGTTTTTTCCTAATCAACAACAAGGTCAGCAGAAAAAGAGCAAACAGGGAGCAGAAGAGATAGTAATAATGGAGATCCAACGGAGAAAAATTTTGCGCAAATCTAATTATAAACTCAGTGGTGTCGGAAGAAGTAATTTATTGATTCATTCAGCCGACTAAGCGCAAGTATCACTGAAAACTGATGACAAAACTTAAGAGTATGTACTTATTAACCTTAGTAAGTCAAGCTAAGGCATACTACTCGAATAAGTAATTACGCATCTGTTATACTAGTTGTTTCACAATCCACTGAAAAACAGCTTTCTACCTTTGTCATACCTATGTACCTTATCCCTGCTGCCACGCTGGTCAGCTCCTTTATTCTATGTTTTTACACCATCCCGGTATTGATTAAACTGGCGAATCGGTTTAATGTTTATGACCAGCCGGGCCACATAAAAAAACACACTCGGCAAATTAGTTTTTTTGGCGGCGTTGCTCTGTTCACTGCCTTTGTGATTCCGGTGAGTTTACTGCTGCCGGAGACCACCGAGAAACCCTCCTATCTGATCGCTTACATCATCTTGCTTGCCATTATTTTTTTACACGGACTGGGTGATGATTTTTTTAATTACTCGCCAAAATACAAATTCAGTTTTCAGGGGGTGCTAATTGCATTACTTATTTACAAGACCGGACTGTACCTGCCTGTAGAGACGATGTTTGATAACTACACGCTTCCTTTTGGTTTGTCACTGGCACTGACCCTGCTGGGTACTATGAGCATCGTCAATGCCTTTAACCTGATCGATGGATCGGACGGACTGGCAGGTGGCCTGGCACTTGTTGCCAGCCTGTTCTATTCGATCTACTTTTTAGTGATCGGTAATTTGTTTTTAGCGATGACCGCTATTGCAATAACAGGTTCTTTGCTGGCCTTTTTGCTGTACAACAAACCACCGGCAAAGATTTTTATGGGAGACTCAGGCTCACTTTTTATTGGCTTGTTACTTGCTACACTTACCATATTTTTTATTACCCACCGACCCAGCGATACTTTCCTTTTAACCGTCAATAACCGGATCGTGCTCGGATTTTCGTTGCTGTCGATTCCGGTGCTGGATATGATCCGGTTGTTCTTTTTTAGAATTGTGAGCGGTAAGAATCCATTTAAAGGAGATAATCAGCACATCCACCACCTGATGCAGGAGATTGGCTTTACCAGCAAACAAACAGTTTTAATTCTGGTGACTTTTCAGCTGCTGATGCTCGGCATCGCCTTTTTGGCCATCAACAGCAGCTGGCTGGGCTTTGTGCTGGTAAACCTTTGTCTCTATATATTTTTGGTACAGTTGCTCAGACAACTCAAGACTTACCTGCTGAACCGAGGGGAAAAAACCATCCAAATGAGGAGTCCGGTAATTTCCCGGGAGAATAAGGATAAAATGCCCAAAGCAGTCTGATTTTTACGTACATTTACCTCTCCAAAAACATGAACCTTAATTCATTACACCCCCTTGTGTTCTGATGAAATCACTCTTTTTAAAATTTATTGCCGGATTAGTGATAACCCTTATTATAGGAGTTTTTGCTTTTAACGGATATCCCAAAGTAAGCTCCACCGACACAACCTACATTGACTCGTTTCTGGTTAAATGGAATATTACAAGAGACAAATCCCAAATCCATACCAGCTTCGAAAACCAAGTAGTATTTGTTGAGCAGGTGCAAGATAGTATTATAAAAAACTTTACTCACCGAATCATTCCCGATGAACAAGTGGGTGACGTTGAATTTTACTATAAAAATAAAATTGGACTTTGTTTTGACAAGTCCATATTAATGGAAAAGATATTCGCCAGTTATGGATTTACAGTGAGACATGTTTTTTGTTACTTTCTCTATGACTCTAACCCTACTACTGTAACGGATTTCTTTAAGAGACGCCTTTTCTCTCACGCACTACTAGAAGTGAAAACACAAAAAGGGTGGATGGCTCTTGGTTCTAATGGTAACTGGGTTGGCATTGATTCGAGTAATAACCCACTCACTATCTTTCAGGTACGCGACCGACTCGAAAAAGGAAACCTGGTTCTAAAAAAAATAAAACCTGAGGTCGGAGCAAACTTCTTCGAAAGCCTACCTATCGCCTCTAATTTTCTAATTGCTTATGGAATCTACAGCAGGCACGGGCAGTTTATTCGTTCGAGTCCGGTAGAGACCACCCTGAATCGTTTGGGCCTAGAGGCCAAGATTCCTGATTATAACTTAAGGATGCTTCTGTATAATTTATAATAAAAAACCCGCCGATCGGCGGGTAAGCATTTGATTTTACGGATTTGTACGCTACAGCTGGTTATTTCGAATTTCGCAATAGTCTGCCAGCTTCTTTAGCCCCCCATTGATTTCCGGATCACGAAGCAGCTGAAGCTGTGCCATGTTATGCAGATCGGTTCCAATGTAATTATAATGGCCTTTTTTTATCAGGTAGCCGGCCAGTTTGCTCACGGTATGACCATAATACGGGGTCAGTGCCAAGAGGTTAAGTTGAAAGCGGCAGCCCATATCTTTTAGGTCTTCGAAAAATTCTTTATTGCGGTCGAGGTAGATATAGCGTTCGGGGTGTGCTATAATGGGCGTGTATCCCTGCAGCTGAATTTCGAACAGAATTTCACGGACTCCTTTTGCCGGAAAACCCAGCGAGAGCTCACACAGAACCTCTTTACCCGATACCGTTAACAGTGGTTCACCCTGTTGGAACTTTTCTAAAAAAAGATCGTCCAGAAAATACTCTGCCGCTGAGCGTAGGTTACAGGAACTAACATCGTCGGGTATTTGCTCCCTGAGTATTCGCTCACCAGCACTGATCGTGTAGCTGGTGTTGGGATACATAGTACTCAATATGTGGGGCGTAGTGATCAGCTCGGAAAAACCCAGTTCTTTTAGTCCGCGAATCAACTGCTGCGAGGTTTGCACATCGGGCGAGCCGTCATCTATTCCGGGAATCAAGTGAGAATGCATATCCGCTTTAAAAACAGAAAAGTCGGCACTTGATTTTTGTCGATTAAAAAAGATCATGCACGAAATTTCTTTTTCTGCAGCAATTCGTTGTAAAGCGTTGCCATATCAGTGATCAATCGCTGGTACCTAAATTTAGAGAGAACATGCCTGGCACCCGCCTCACCGAACTGCTTTCTTAAATCGGGGTTTTCTGCCAGCTGAACCAGCCGCTTTGCAAAACTATCCGAATCACCCGTTTGGGTAAGAAAGCCGGTTTTACCGTCGATAACGACATGGCTGACACCGCCGACATTTGTTGAAATAACCGGCAGAGCTGTGGCTGAAGCCTCAATCAGGCTTACCGGAGTACCCTCGTTGAGCGAGCTGAGTGCGGCAATATCGGCCCCGGCGTTAATTCGGTCTATATCGCTTCTCCAGGAGGTAAAAACCAAATCCTGATCCGGCCCCCGAGAATCTGCTCCGCTAAATGTAAAACCAAGTGCGAGCGCCTCTTGTTCGAGGGATTTTCGAAGCTCTCCGTCTCCGACTATAATACCGATCAAAGAAACCTCGGTAAGTTGTTTTGCCCTGGCCAGTGACCTAAGAAAAAGGGAGTGATTTTTTACTCCCACCAGTCGGCCAGTGATTACAATTGCCACCTCTTTTTCCGATAAATTATAGAAAGAACGAAAGTCCTCGCGCATAGCAGCTGTCGCAGCCTGAAACCTATCCAGATCGAGCCCCAGTGACACTACCCGAAATTTTTCACGGGGGGCAATGCGGTAGATCTGCGTCAACTCCTCTTCCTGCTCAGGACTGACGGCAATAATTGCATCAGAAAGGCGGGCCATGTTACGCTCAATAGCCAGAAAAAAACAGGTTTTAAACCAACCGAAATAGGAATGAAAAACATGCCCGTGGTAGGTATGTACCCTTACCGGTACTTTTTCTAAATAACCTGCTAACCGACCTATGACCCCCGGCTTTGCACCATGGCTATGGATAATGTCGGGTTTAAAGTCTCGAATCAGGCGACGCATCTCACGAAGGCTTTGCCAGTCGCGTACAGGGTCTAATGAGCGACCCAGCGATTTCATCGTGTAGATGGTTATGCCCAGGGAATCCAGTAGCCTGGAGGCGGCTGTTTCGTGGGACTCCATTTGCCCCACCACCAGAATTGTTTCAAATTCAGGAGTAAGGTGTTTAGACAGATATGCCGCGTTTAGAATTGGCCCCCCTACAATTGGACGATTGAAAATGCGCAGAATCCGCTTCAAAACAGTAATTTTAAATTAATTAGTTTGCTTAAACGTGCATGATAGATCCGAATGAATACCTGACGCTGCTGGACTTTGTGTTAGCTCCCTTTATTGCTGCTTTCATATATATTATTGCGCTGAACTTTAGAAATAAGCATTACCCCGAGGGACATCCATGGCGACCCTACTTTATACCTGGGTTAGCCGTAAAAATGATAGGCGCCCTGCTGATTGGGCTTATTTATGCCTACTACTATAAGGGGGGCGATACCTACAATTATCATTATCATGCCAAAATCATAAACAGTGCAATAAATGAATCGTTTGAAAAATGGATCAATCTTATATTTTCTATACCTGATAAAACTAATATCGATTATTACGAGTATACATCTAAAATGTACTGGTACCAAACAGGTAGCACTTACACAACCTCTGCAATAGCAGCGCTATTATCTGCCCCACTTGGTTCACTTTATTTACCTACCGCCTTGCTTTTTGCAAGCATCTCTTTTACCGGGGTATGGGCCTTATTCCGAACTTTCTCGAAGCTATATCCTCATTTAACAAGACAGGTAGCTATTGCAACCTTATTTATACCCAGCGTATGCATATGGGGATCAAGTGTTTTTAAAGATACTATCAGCTTGTTCGCACTTGGCTGGCTAACTTATGGACTAATCCAATTGTTATACTTTCGAAATTTCAAGGTTCAGATTGTACTAACTATACTGATTTCTGTTCTTTTGGCTGCCAACGTAAAAGTGTACATTTTAATAGCTATTTCTCCGCCTGTGCTATTCTGGGCATTGGGGGAACGCGTAAAAAAAATAAAAAACGCACAACTCAGGCTTATTGCTACAACCATCGCGCTTTTAGCCATTATAGCGTTTGCAGGTCTTTTATTTACGAAAGATAGTGAGTTCACTCAAAAATACTCAATCGATGAAATTGCTTCAACTTCAAATACTACCAGAAACTGGATCAGTTATGTAAACACCGTTGACCTTGGTTCCGGTTATGACTTGGGTGAATTTGAACCTTCACTAGGTGGCATGGTGAGTAAATTCCCACAGGCGGTAAACGTTGCACTTTTTCGGCCGTACCTATGGGAGGCCAAAAAGATAATTGTACTTATTAATGCTTTAGAGTCATTGATTTTTTTCGTATTAACCCTTAAACTCATTTTTAGCACTGGACTCGGAAATATTATTCTTTCAATTGTGCAAACACCAGCAATACAATTTACCTTTTTCTACTCAATCGTTTTTGCCTTTGCCGTCGGTATTTCAAGCTATAATTTTGGAGCTTTATCCAGATATCGTATCCCCTGCCTACCATTCTATTTACTGGCTATCACGCTCATATATTACGAACATCAGCCACTAAAAAAATCTCTTTGGAGGGCAATCGGGCTTTAATCCATGAATCGCCTGTACCAATATTGAAAAACAACTAATCCCCAAATGGTGGGTGCTGCATCACCGGGATGAGTTGAAAATAGTTTGTGCCTCTGCTCTTGTATACACCTCAAATCGAATAATCCTTGGTCCTGAATGCATTTGTCAGACAGATATTCACGCTCAATTCTAGATCGCCAAGAGCCCCTAAACCAGCTCAACAGCGGCACCTCAAACCCTTTTTTTGGCCGACTATAGATCTCGTGTGGCAAAACAGACCGAAATGCATCCTGCACGATCCGTTTTCCCATCGTGCCTTTGATCTTATATCGATCCGGTAAGGAAAGTGCAAATTCTACGACCCGATGGTCCAGAAATGGGCTTCGAACCTCCAAGCCATTGGCCATACTCATCCGATCCACCTTCACCAACATATCACTTTGCAATACCAACTGAATATCGGTTTTCAGATAGTCCAACATAGTGTCCGTTTGATGATACTCATTTAAAATATTGGATCGCCTAGAAATATATTCCAGCTTTTCTTTCGCAGATAGCTTACAAAGTCTAGAGACACCTTCATCAGATATAAAACCTGCCCAATTCCAATAACGATCACTTGGGGACATTACGAACCCGGATAGATATTTGTGAGCTTGTCTGATCTTATTCGCTGACCAAGAATTCCTTGAACCGGGTAATGTATTAAAGACAGGTAGAAGCCTATTCGCTAAAGGTTTAAACCAAGACTGGCGACGAATCGCATACTCGGCCTTATGCTTGTTATAGCCTGCGAATAATTCATCGCCTCCGTCTCCCGATAAAGCTACCGTAACGTGCTGTTTCGTTTGCTTAGACAAGATATATAGTGGAATCGCAGAAGAATCGGCAAAGGGTTCAGACAGTGCGTTCAGTACAGATTCCACCTCCGACTCAATATCATACGTTGATAAGCGAAACACACTGTGCTCTGTTTTAAATTTCTTTGCTACCGATTCCGCAAACCGTGTTTCGTCGAAGAACGGATTATCTGTATAGCCGATTGAAAATGTTTTGAGATTTGAGGTATGTCGACTCGCCAGAGCCACCACGACAGAGGAATCGATCCCCCCGCTCAAGAAAGCCCCCAATGGGACATCCGAGATCATCCGGTCCTGAACAGCCTCATCCAGAAGCTGAACCAGTTTCTGTTGAGTCGTTGGATAATCCGGGATGACAGCGGGTGAGACCTTAGGTAGCTTATAATAACAATGTGTGCTTATACCCGCCCTACTGACCTCCAAAAAATGCCCGGCTGGAAGTTTATGAACCCCCTTGAATATGGAATACGGTTCCGGGACATAGTTAAAATGAAAATATTGGGCCAGGGAAACCTTATCTAACTCCTTAGGGAATCCAAGTTCCATCAGGGCACTCAACTCAGAGGCAAATGAAAAGCAACCTTCTTTCTCCTGGGAATAGTAAAGCGGTTTCTTTCCGAAACGATCACGAGCCAGAAAAAGAGAACGATCTGATTTAGAGTAAACAGCAAAAGCAAAAAAACCCCGAAGCAGATTCAACACTTCCGATCCCTTTTTTATGTACAGCTCTAAAAGTAACTCGGTATCTGAATCAGAGCGCCAGGGGTAATCGTCAGAGAAATAAGTCTTTCGAAGTTCTCGGTAATTGAAGATCTCCCCGTTAAAGACAATCACATAATTTCCGGAGCTGTCCGACATAGGCTGGGCGCCATTATCAGATAGATCCAGAATACTTAGCCGCCGATGTCCCAAAGCAACATACTCATCCTGATAAAACCCAGCAGCATCAGGCCCCCGATGTCTGATTTGATCGGTTGCTCGTTGAATAAGCAGATGACCGATTTGAGCCTCTCGCTGATGTAAAAAACCAACTATCCCACACATATAAAAAGCATCAACTTAATGCCTTTTTAAACAATTCTAAGTAAAGGGGTGCATTGGCTTTGACAGAGTACTTTTCCTCCACTGTCTTACGGCCATTTCTACTAAATTTTTGCCTCAAATCATTTGATTCGATCAACAATGATAATTTATCAACCCACTCGGCTTCAGTGGAAGCCAGAAATCCATTTTCACCATCCTGAATGATTTCTTTGTTAACTCCTATAGGGGACATAATGGTAGGAATCCCCGCAGCCATATACTGCAATCCTTTCATACCGCATTTTCCTCTGGTCCATTCATCATTCGGCAAAGGCATGATGCCTATATCCATCTGATGAAGATCCTCCACCTCGGTATTTACATTCCATGGAATAGATCTAATGCTTAATTTCTGGCAAGCATACTCCTCAACACCAATCACAAGAAAAGCAACCCTATCGCCATATTTAGACTGTATTTTTAACAAGGACGGAATCAGATACTCAAAATGAGGAACCGTGGTAAAACTACCAGACCAGCCAATGATGATCGTATTCTGTATTTCTTTATTACGAACGTAATACCTGAGCGTGTCAATAGTGGATGGGATAATCGTAACATTGGAGTTATAAGTATGTGCATAAGCAGCCAAGTATCGATTACCACAGACAACCTGATTTGAAAATGAAATTATCTTTTTGACTTTACCCGGATTTTTTAGAAAACTTAATCTTTGGTTTGCATTAGAAATTGTTGGAAGCCATATACTGTCATCAAAATCAAAAACTAATTTACTTCTTAAGCTAAAGAGTCTTTCAAAAATGGAGGTTCCAATCATGAAACACTCCCGTTGCACAAAAACTATAGAAGAGGGCTTTTTTAAAATGGCCTCATCTAGAAGTTTGAAAACCGATCTGACTAAAATAAATGCCTTGTAGAGGTACATCCCATTAGAATAAAAAACAAGATCGTCATTTTCATCCAATAGAAAGACCTGCCTGCAGATATATCCATTTGAGTTCAAATAGTCAATATACTGCTCAAATCGATAACGCTGAGAAGGCGATCTGTTTGGACGGTGTAGGCAGATAAATAAGATCGATAGCATACATTAACTATTTTCTCTGCAGCCATTCCGTAGGCAACTTTTCCTGTACTTCGATTTTTGAAAAATCGAACTTTTTCTTATTCCACAGTCAATACCCAATAAGCCATACGTGAAATGCAGGTTTTCGGGTTAACGAAGTCTTCATCCTTGATTGAAAATGCCGACTTGGCTTTACTATGATCTCAATAGACATGCAATACTTAATTCGAAGTCTTCAAATTTCGAATCTGGGAGCATTTACCGATCACCTCTATTAGCGTTTCAGCCAACTCATTGACGGTATATTCTTTATCGGCGATGATATTGAAAACGTGGTTATAGCCAGCGGGAATATTCACAGAATGGGCAATGTTTGGAGCCACGTCAAACTTATAACTAAAGGCTCGAATCCGTGTGCCATTCCCAAAGACTGTCAAGGGTTTGTCCTGCATGAGCTGATTCATGAAAATTCCGATCAAATTTCGATGTCTGTTACCAATATTCTGATACTCGCTATACACATTTTGTGGCCTAAAAATGACTAAATTCAATCTGAACACCTAATGTTCGTTATTCAGATCAAACTCAACGGGATAGCTCGAGATACCGTACTGATCCTCCGGCTGTGGTACCGTCGATTCCAATAAGGGCGTTCGCTCGTTACCATAAACAGTGATGCTGAAGACAAACATAAAGCATATCACTTTATGAGTTACACTTTAATTCATTAGGTAGATACTACAAATCAGATTCTTGTTATAATTAAAACGCCGAATAGGATGACATTGACCCACCGCGGCATAAGCAGCCAAATGATAGACGTAATCGAACCGATGTTTTTGGATGAGTTTTTCCAGCAACTGGTGGCCCGTCACATACTCCTTTACAAAAAGTACCCATGGATTGACATAGTCTTAGAAACACCCGCTGAGATCGTCGAGGGTTACTACTTCCTGACCCATGAACAGCAAATCATTAATTACATATGCTCCGATAAATTCGGCGCCGCCGATAACAAGTGATTTTAGCATAATACAAATTAAAACTATGTGAAAACAAGGTTTTCCATTCTTTCAACATATCGATCCTTTGTAAACATGTATCTAACTCTGCTGGCAGCGGCTTTACCCATGTTGTTTCTTAGCTCTGCGGACTCGGCTAATAGCAACATTTTCTGAGTAATACCTCTGAGATCGGTCTTATCAATGAGGAAACCGGTCACACCATCCTCTATAATCTCTTCTGGGCCTCCGGAACGTGTAGCAATAACCGGAATACCATAATAAGAACCTTCTGCGCAAGTCATAGAAAAAGATTCGGTAACAGAGAAATTCAATAGGACATCATGACTTTTGATAATCCGTTCAACATCTTCAGCAAAGCCCTGAAAACGGATGACATCACCAAGATTCGCGTCTTTTACCAATTCTTCCAGCTCTTCCCGAAAGCGCCTGTTCTTCACCAGCCCCATATCGCCTCCATAAAAATTAAGTCGCAGGTCCGTTCGTTTAAAATATGCTTCAGTAAATGCCCGAATAGCCGTTTCCTGTCCTTTTCCAGGTATATAATTAGCCAAACATAAAAATCGGCAAATTGACCTCTCCGGCATATTTTCTTTACGCGGATAACTCTCCAGAAAACAGATCGCATCATAAATTCGCAGCGTATTTACCCTGGACTTTAGTTCGCTAAAAACCGCATCAGATACAGCAATAACCCTAAAGGAAAAACTTTGCGCCAGCTTAATCCATAGCCAACTTAGTAGGCATGGCATTGAGGACGGAATCAGCCTGACACAGGTAATCAGTTTACCCCTGTAACCTGTAAGCTTAGTTGTAACTCCCAATAAATTATAAATATCGTTTATCTGAAGATAATCAGCTTTTTCCTTCAAAAGAATACGCTTCAACCGAAGAGTATTAAAAAATAAAACTGGCAAATAAAGTAAAAGATTTAAAAATGAACGGTTTATTTCCCGCATCGGAAGGCGATAACAGCTATAACCAGACGACAGGACATGAGTAGAAATTGAACTTTTTTGGGGTATTACGAAAACGAATCGAAACTTTCCTGACAATAAATCTGCCTCATGCAAAACAGATTTAAACGCTCCCGTATATCCTACAGAATTATCAATAATTACTATAGTTTTCATTAACTATGATGGAAATATTCGCAGGGGTTATGACTAATATATTCAATACTACTGGAATATACCCGGATCATCCAGCAGACTAAACCAATTTCTGATAATATTTTCCCTCGAAAAATACTGAATCCTATCGAATCCATTTTTCCGTAAAATATCGTAATACAACGCATCGTCTGACAATCTTCTAATAGCTGTTTCCCACATAGCAATTTCAATCTTATCGATATCATCCCTCTTTTGTTCAGGTATTAATATTCCATTGCATCCAAAATACACCGAAAATATTCGCTGATTTTCCGGGATATCGGGAGCCAGTATCTGTTTGGGACCTGAGGTACAATCGTAAGATATCACCGGGATGCCGCATGTCATGGCTTCTCCGAGTACAAGAGGAAATCCCTCATTGTAAGATGTTAGCAGAAAGGCAAAACTCAGCCTCAAATACTTATAGGGATTATCCCGCATACCCAAAAAAACCACATCAAAATCCTTGCAGGTCAGAGCATTGGATTTATAGCTATATGTGCTTAATCCAAGTGATTGGGAAAAAGTAACCAATTCCTCATACATAGCCCCGTCACCCACTATTAACAGTCTATAAGAGGTATCTAACTTCCTGATATGCTCATAGATTTTCAACAACGAAAAATGATTTTTTTCCCAAGCTAGTCTGGCAACGGTTATAAGGACTTTATGTGAACGGAAATATCCTTTCAATTCCTCCTCAATTACCTCTTCAGACTGGTCAATGATCCTCTTAATATCGAAATAATTGGGTAGCGCGATACTAAGATCTGGTTTCCTAGTAAAACGGTCCAGTTCTGCTTTGATTGATTCACTAACACAGACCACTAGTGATGCCCTTCGGTAAATGAACGGCACAAGTATTCTGTTCATGAAAAACTTCTTCAGTCCCACCCCCCTGTTTCTGTCCTTAATCAGGGATCCGTGAATTACCGGAATGAGACTCGTGCCATGCGGTCTTCCTGATAAAATGTTAACCCAATTTGCACCTTCCATGTGACTTATACACGCAAAATAGCTATCATTTTTTTTTATTGATCTAATTTTTTTAATTCTCTGAATGAAATAAATTAACTTCTGAATTATATTATTACCTGGCCGATTATTAAGTGTAATAATCTTATTTAAACTATTAGGTGGCTCACCATCATCGAGTGAATAATAGCACTCTGTAATTTCGTAAAATTCCCTTAAAGTATTTGCTTGCTCATAGAATACATTCTGTGCCCCACCAATACCAGAATTTGTTATTAATAATAGTAACTTTTTTTTACACATACATGCAAATGAAATTTTTCATTGCAGCCAAAAACCGGTTACTGAAAATTATTAATGGATATGAATTGAGAGACTTCTTTAAGAATATAAATGCCTTATTTTTATTATTAATAGATGAATACATAGAGGATAATAAAGCAAATTCATACGCAAAAATAAATTTGCGTTTCATTCCATATTCTTTTTTAAAATGATCATTTCCCTCAAGAGCACAAACAAAACTATTAACTACCCTCTCTTTATCTTCAGGGCTAATGGTATTTAAACTTCTTGTAGTATGGGAAACCAAGACAAAAGAGACTATTGGAATAAACTTAAACCTATAAAGACTGGAAACTCTAAACCAAAGCTCCTTATCTTCCATGGTAGATAGATGCCGATTTTCATTGAATTTAAATTTATCAAATATATCTTTCCTAATAACAACACTATTACATCCCAAAAAATTATCCTTAATTATTTCAGAACGAAATTTATTCTCTTCAACATAAATCAACTTAATCAAATTACCCAAAGAATCACATATTTTGAAGGCTGTGTAGGCCACCTCAGGATATTTATTTTTAGTTAAATATTCATATTGCTTCTTCAAAGAATCAGGTAAAATAATATCGTCGGAATCAAAGAAGATTAAGTACTTGCCACTCGCCTTAGATGCTCCATAATTTCGCGCTGCCCCACGCTCCGAGTTTGTTTTAGAAAATACTTTGACATTATCAGATTCATATGATTTTAAAATCTGCAGAGTATTATCTGTACTCCCATCATCAACCAGAATCAATTGATAATCATTGTTTTCCTCATCGAGAAATGAGTCAATAGTTTTTTTTACTAAACATGAACGATTATAAACAGGTATAATAATTGAAAAAAAATACTTATTTAAAGACATTTGTTAAATTTATAATGCCTCTTATACTCTTGTAGATAAAATGATAATATTTCCCATAATATTTTACCATTACATATGAAAAATTAGAATCCGCCATCGAAGATTTAAAATTGTTGACACCTTCATAATGATAAACTTTTGCAATAGGACAAAAAAGAAATTTATAGCCTAATCTATTTATTTCTATACCCCATTGAAGATCCTCATTGTACATAAAAAAATCGTCTGGGAGTTTTGCAGCAGACAATTTATTAAGGATTTCGCGCTTAAAGTGAAAATAGGTACCCCATAGCCAACCACAAATAATCTCCTCTTGATGATCAAAAAAACTCCCAAGAAGAAGTTTACCTGCACGCCTTCGGGGAATGATTTTTTGAAGCCGGAAAAGCTCAACCAGTAGGTACTTTAGTTCTGGCAAATTATTTGCAGACTCTTGGATTTGATTATTAGGATAAAGAAGTTGCGCTCCAACAACACCTAGCTTCAATGATCCAGCTAACTTTTTAAAAGTAATAGATATAGCATCATTGATTAATACAGTATCATTATTTAATAAAAGAATTGTTTCGCCTTTACAATGTGAAATGCCCAAATTATTGCCCTTTGAAAAGCCAAGATTTATACTACTTTTTAATAGTCGAACTTTAGGTGAGAGCTCTGTGATTTTTTCAATATCTCCAATTGTTGAACCATTATCGACTACTATAATTTCAAATGATACAGACCTAGTAAACCTAAGTATTGATTCAACACACTTAAAAGTATAACCAGGTTTGTTGTAATTTAAAATTATTACTGAAACCTGAGGTCTTTCACACATCGGATAAGTTCGATTTTAACGCATCTAAATAAGAACGACCCCACTTTTGGCATGGCTCTAAATGATTGCCTTCTGCCCATTCATTCCAAGCATTGATAAAAAAGAAATTTTCATGTTCGGAAAAAGGAACAAAGCGTTTAACTTTAGAGTTTACCCATTCTCCAAACCTTTCCGGGTTTGAATGCTTAACTATTGTTGGTCTCTTCCTACGAGATGTGTTATCCCATCCAGGCATAACCGTCGGATATAATTTGTAGTCTGGGGGAAATGAATCTAGATCATTCTTTATAATTTCCTCGTAATTCAAAAAATTCGCCTTTTGAAAATAATCACGATATATTTTTGAAAATCGACTCTTAACACTATTAAGTAACCTATGCCGCGATATTATTTTTTTTTCTTCTGAGATGTTTTGGCCAACACCAAAAGGAGGAAATTGTATAGCCGCATCAAAGCCTAAGCTTACAGGGTCTATTTTTTGTTCACCAAGTGCTTCAAAACGACAAAGATAAAGTTCTATTCCCTCCTTTGCTGCAAATTCACGCCACAATTGAATTGTATTTCTAATGTCAGGGAAAAGAGAAGATCTATAAATACAAAAAACAGGTTTTCCATTAACCTTTATATATCGATCGCTTTTAAATAATGGTAAAAGATATTTTATATGAATAAGGTCATCATCATTAGAATAATTCTGTCCTATAAGAACATTTCGATCTCCTCCATCCCACACTCTCGTCCAATTTTCATTGGCCCAACACAGCATGAAAGGAAGGTCCTCTTTTGGGTTTTTATATTTCCGATCTAATGGCTCAGTTAGAAGAAGTTTACCACTAAACCAATAATGGTAATAGCAAAATCCATATATGCCATACTCTCGTGCCAAAGCTTCTTGGGCAAGTCTAGATTCCTCAAGTCTTAAATCGTAAAAGCCAAGATCTGAAGGTAAATGTGGCTGATAATGCCCCTCAAAAAGAGGTTTTGCTTTTGTGACATTTGTCCATTCGGTAAATCCCTTACCCCACCATAGATCATTTTCCAAAATTGGATGAAATTGGGGGAGATATAGGGCTATAGGTCTTAACATGTATATAACTTAGTAAAATGTAAATATACTAATCACTAAAATGCTGCTTAAAATATAGCTTCAAATGAAGAAGTGGATACTTTGCAAATAATCTACGTCTAAAACTATTATAAGAAGTAGTGTAACTCGCATTATATGTCTTATTTCCATTAGGCGTAATGCCAACTTGCTGGCCGCTATGAAGGCGATAATATATCAATTTTTCATCAATAAAATGTAATTTACCAGCCGCAGCTGCATTTAAAGCAAGCCAGCCATCATGAAAAATACCTGCAGGAAGATTAAATGGTAGTGAGACTGAAATCAACTTTTTATTAAGCATTACGGTTGCTCCTGTAACATAATTCCTAGAATGCAGTAAGTCAAAAAAGGCGTGAATTGAATTTTTCCATGCAGACCTTTTGTAAGAGGTAAATTTCCATTTTTCCCAAAGATCTCCATCTAAAAGTACGCCCTTAGAATTAATTAAGTATGCATTGGTAAAAAAAAGGTGAGCTCCTGAATATTTTTTTGCATATAAAAACATTTGTTCAATTTTATTATTTACCCAAATATCATCTTGGTCAGATAATAAAACCCAATCGCCAGAACATAATTTTAGAGCGCTCTCAAAATTTTTAACAACACCTAATCGTATGACATTTTTTTGTATCCTATATTTTATATCGCCTTGTGATCGCAAAAGATTTTCTGCAATCTCAATAGTACTGTCTTCAGAACAATCATCACATATGACGATTTCATCTGGCTTTTGAGTCTGTTTAAGTATACTTTCTAACTGGTGCTGAATAAATGATCTTCCATTATATGTACAAATTGCTACTGAGAACTTTATAGATGTTTTCATAAGATAAAGCAAAATATATAGGACTCAAATGCGATTATATAACTGGGTGTTTGAACTATATTGAAACCTATTAAATCTAAATATAAATATCTGTCTTCTAACTCTGTATACTATGTATTTAACAAATGTCATGTTATGTGTCCATCGCAGGATATTTTGGTCATAAAAATATAAAGCATCATTAATTTTAAAATGCTCCGATTTGAGCTTTAATAATTCATTTGAAATAGCGTTATTAGAAAGTCTATGTGTACCTAAATGATTATAAAAAATCATCTTGGTTTTAGGGTGGAGTCTGATTGGTAGCTCATAAAGTATACAGATATTTTTCGATATAGGTATTGGATTCCATGTCTCATCGGGCTTTGTATCATACAGACTAACATTAATAATTGGGACACATGAAAAGATAGCTTTTTGATGACATATGCCAGATAAAAGGTAAGCTAACTGAGCGGCAAAACTATATGCAAATAAATGAATCCAACGTAATCCACCTCGAAGCTTTTTTGTATTAAAAATATTGGTTGATATAAAAAGTAAATTACCAAAACTATCCATCTTTTTGATTAAATCATCAACACCACAAACGTCGTAAGATTTGGTCCTAAATTCAGACATGTGTGTCTTATAATTTATAAATACCACATCTTCAGGAGTTGATCGAATGTCAGATAAAATCTGACTGACGGAACTAATCATCGGTGGATCATCATCCCCCAATACCCAAAGCCACTCGGTTTCGCATTCTACAATGCACTTATTAATATTCGCTTGCGCGCCAATATTTACAGGATTTCGAATAATCTTAATATTTTTTTGCATCTCGCTTGGGATTGTCGATGCAACTTCATTGCATGATGCATTGTCATAAATTACCAGTTTTGTGTGTTCATTGAGCTGTGGAACTAATATTGAAAGCGATCTGTTAAGCTTTAGATTTCTATTATAAGTTGGGATTGCAATAGTCAATATAGCGTTCATTTATATCAATATTATATATTATAATGAATATATCAATATCTTAATAGCCACACGTTCATACGGAGCAAATGCCACATTTTATTCCTGATTTGCGTAGCTCCGCAAAATTTCAAATCATGTCATGCCTGATTTAGAATTGCGTTAATGGCCTCGCTTAGAAATTTAGGCCTGTTATATGTTACATCGGATCTTTCTCCCATACAGTAGAATCCCCATCTATATAACTAAAAATGCTAGGCTCACAAACGAAAAACCCACCATTGATCCATCCACCATCCCCTTTAGGCTTCTCTAGGAATCCGATGACCTGATCTGAATCATCAATATTTAGCGCCCCAAACCTTCCACTTGGCTGAACGGAAGTAAGAGTACATGCTGATTTACTTTTTATATGAAATTCTAATGTTGATAATGTATTAGTATTTGCTAAACCACCTCCATAAGTCAAGAAGAACCTGCCGTCTCCAGTGTACTTTTGAATTCGTTTAATTCTCCCGCCGGTCATTGTAGTGTCGCCAGTATCAACAAGTGTAATACTCCAGGGCTCCGAAAAATTATCATGAACCTTTACGGAATTATTTTTTAAGTCAATAGTTACACCAGATTTATGAAGAAAATAATTGGCAAAGAATTCTTTGATGATAAAACCTTTGTAATGTGCCAAAGTATGGGCATACCCCCGATTTCAACCATCGGCTTAGGTTTAGTAATCGTCTCCTCACTTAAACGAGTTCCTAAGCCACCAGCTAGAATTACAACTTTCATCCTATGAATTTTTTTCGATTATTTGAGTCTGCCATTCCATTTTGGGCCTTATCACACCAATCCACTCGCCAGTATATTCTTTTCTCATTTCCCCCGTTTCCTCTACTGAAAATAAGATTACATCTTCGGCAATTCCAACCTCAGCGGCAGTCTTTGGAACGAGAAAAGCACTAATTCTATATACTTTATCATTCAATGTG
Organism: Chitinophagaceae bacterium; assembly: GCA_044238505.1. GTDB lineage: Bacteria > Bacteroidota > Bacteroidia > Chitinophagales > Chitinophagaceae > JJ008. Next base: position 22,753 of record JBIIDB010000002.1, read on the forward strand.
TTCGCCGGAATTTTGCAGATTGACCTGTAAATTCCTTTTCTGAGCTTTTCCCCAAAATAATTATCAAGCCCTATTGTACCTGATGGCCCAGGAAATGATGCAAATATGCAATTGCCTGTACTATCCAGCAAGTGAACACTGACGTGAACATTTGAGTTTTCTACAAGAATTTCAAAGTCCACTTCAACAAAGATGTCCTCACTAATCGCGAAAATTGAAGTTATGCCGTTTACCGATGAACGCAGTCTAACAGCCATAAAATCGGCATATGGACACTTCTTGGAAATAACAATGTCATTTCTGGCAACCTCACCCTCTCCCTGTTTCTTTGCTATTATGTATTGATCAACTATTTTTTTTGTGGGACCATGATCAATCAGTTGTCCATTAGCTAATAGTAGAGAAGAATCGCACAGAGTTGATATTGCAGCCACATTATGGGAAACGAACAAAACAGTTCGCCCGTCGCTGGAGCTTACATCGCGCATCCGACCTAGGCATTTTTTCTGAAACTCTGCATCACCAACGGCCAAAACTTCATCAACTATTAATATTTCAGGTTCCAAAAAAGCTGCAACAGCAAAGGCCAATCTAACATACATTCCACTACTGTAACGCTTAACAGGCGTATCAATGTAGCGTTCGACTCCAGCAAAATCTACTATCTCATCAAATTTATTTTGAATCTCTGACCTTTTCATTCCCAATATGGCACCATTCAGGAATATATTTTCTCTTCCGGTCAGCTCTGGGTGAAAACCTGTACCAACTTCAAGCAATGATGCTATTCGTCCCTTTACTTTAATTTGACCTGTAGTGGGGTTAGTAACTTTAGAAAGAATCTTAAGCAAAGTACTTTTCCCGGCGCCATTGCGCCCTATAATTCCCAGAACCTCACCTTGCCTGACCTCAAAATTTATATCTCTCAAAGCCCAAACATAATCACTATCTCCCTTCCGTGTACGGTCGTTGGCCTGACCGATCTTGGCAAATGGATCTTCTTTGCCACGTAGAGATGCCCACCAGCGATTGAGATCGTGACTAAGAGTCCCGGTACCAATTTCACCGAGTTTATATAACTTACCGATGTTTTCAGCTTTTATTACAATATCACTCATTTTAGTGTGTTGAGTGTTTAGCCCTTATGTTTTAGTTTTTTGATATACTTTGTTACTTTGTAAATAGACTTTTGAAAACCCAAACATTTTAAACGGTATCGGTAAAATTTTTCTCTACCCGGTTAAAAATCACTGTTCCCAGCAGCAGAATAGAAACGGAAAACCCAAAACTATAACTCAACTGTTCCCAGCTGAAGCTGCCGCTGCCCAGGAAGCCATAGCGGAAGGTTTCCACGATGGCGCTCATGGGATTCGCGAGAATGATCATTTTATACTTTTCTGAAATGGAGGATAGCGGATAGATCACCGGTGTGGCGTACATCAGCAACTGAACACCAAAAGTGAGAAGAAAGATCAGATCGCGGTACTTAGTTGTAAGCGAGCTGAAAATCATTCCAAAGCCTAGGGCCAACAGCCCCATCATGAGAATTAAGAACGGAGTGAGCAAGAGATATACGTTAGGGTGCAGGGTATCGGTGGTAATGAGGTAATAACCCCATACACCAATAAAGAGTGCAAACTGGATCAGAAAACGGACCAAGTTGGAAATGACAATGGAGAACGGCATGGTGAGCCGGGGGAAATACACTTTGCCGAAAATCTGCGCATTATCCCTTAACACACTGGCCGTCTTGTTGAGGGTTTCCGAAAAATAGTTCCAGATTGTGACCCCCGCAAGATAAAATACCATCATCGGAAGTCCGTCGGTGCTTAGCCCTGCCACTTTGCCGAAAACAAAAACGAAGATGATCGTAGTGAGCAATGGCTGAATGAAAAACCATAGCGGCCCCAGAATGGTCTGCTTATAATTAGCCACAAAATCACGACGCACGAACATTAATACCAGATCTCGATATCGCCACAGCTCTCTCAGCTTTAGATCGAACAAATTTGTCTTAGGTTCGATGACTTCCGTCCACTGCTCTGTCGCATTTCCATTTTGATCGATCATAATTCACTATTTCCACTGCTAAAATTAAAATGACCCATTCAGAACTAATTATTCGCCTAAGTCTTAAAAAAAATTATAAGTAGCCTTTAATCCGTCCTCCACCCCCACCAACACCTCATACACCAATAACTCCCGCGCCTTCGAAATATCCGCCAACGAATGTTTCACATCCCCCTTACGCTCAAGTCCAAAAACGGGTTGTAGCTCTTTTTGGCAAATCGTACAAAGCATCGTAAAAAGCTCCAGCAAACTGGTTTGCTTTCCGCAGGCGATGTTGTATACCTGATTTACAGCCTCTTTGTTCTTGGTAAACAAGGCCAGCAGGTTAGCCTCCACCGCATTAGCCACATAGGTAAAGTCCCGGCTGTGCGAGCCGTCCCCGTTAATTACAGGAGATTCCGCCCTTAAAATAGCCGCCATAAAAAGCGGGATCACTGCCGCATATGGGCCGCTGGGGTTTTGACGGGGCCCAAATACATTAAAATACCGAAGACCGATCAGCTCGAGTCCGTAGGTATTGACAAAGACGCGGGCATAAAGCTCATTCACCAGTTTGGTAACGGCATAGGGCGAAAGCGGATTACCGATTTTATCCTCCTGCTTCGGCAGATCGGGGTGATCACCATAGGTAGAGGAGCTGGCTGCGTAGACCACTCTTTTAATACCAGACTCTTTGGCCGCCGTAAAAACGTTGAGCGTGCCGGTAATGTTTACCCCGTTCGTAGTTAGGGGGTCATTGATAGATCTGGGTACAGACCCCAGTGCAGCCTGGTGGCACACCAGATCCATATCCACACAAGCTTTCAGGCAAGTCTCATAGTCACGAATATCCCCATCTATAAACTCAAACTGGGCATTGGCAAAATGATGCTCGATGTTTTTTTTAGCCCCGGTCGATAAATTATCCAGTACCCGAAGCTTCCCCACCCGATCGTCTAACAGTAAGGCATCAGCAATATGCGAGCCAATGAATCCCGCTCCGCCCGTAAGCAGCACATTTAATTTAGAACCCATAAAAGATAAGTAAGAATTATCCGATCACTCTTTTCCACCAAGGCTTGGTACGCTGGGAGCGTCTTTTACGCTTGGGTTTCTTTTCATCATCAAAGTAGCCGTCGCTTCCATAACCATAACCATAACCATAACCATAACCATAACCATAACCATAACCATAATACCCGTAATAGCCCGACTGACTCTTGATGTCATTTAGTACAACAGACATTTGCGGAAGGCGTTGTTGCTGGTAATAATCTTCGATCAGCGCCAACTGTCGTTTAAAGCTGTAATTCTGCCTTACAATGTATATGGTACAGTCGGCAAATTTGCCCAGTGTACTGCCGTCGCTTACCATACCGACCGGTGCAGTATCAATGATCACCACATCAAAATGCGTTTTGGCATACTCGAACAGCTCGTTTACCCGTGTATCGAGTAATAATTCGGCCGGATTAGGCGGCACTGGTCCGCATCCTAGTACATACAGGTTGTCTAGCCCATCCACAGGGCGTATGGCCGAGCCCAGATCGGATATTTTACCAACCAAAAAATTCGATATGCCCGGCCCCTTTTCCATGCCCAGACCCGACAAGATCCGGGGCTTTCGAATGTCAAATTCCATGAGCAGGGTCTTTTTACCCGCCAGGGCCTGTACAGCGGCCACATTGGTGGCTACAAAGGATTTACCCTCGCCGCTGAACGTAGAGGTAATTAATATGACGGCTTTCTCCTTTTTATTTAAAAAATACTGCAGATTGGTGCGTAAGATCCGAAACTGCTCGGCCAGCATCTTTCGGCCATTGGCCTTCATCACCAATGTTTCTTCCTCTAAGGAGTGGCCCACCTCTCCCAAAATGGGAGTTTGGGTGTATTTTTCGATATCGAAACGACTTACTATTTTATCGTTAAATAATTCGCTGGTAAAAATATATACAATGGGTAGGCCAAGACCGATTAAAAAGGCGATCAGCCGTACCGTATTAGCCTTGGGAGCAACGGGCATGTTATTTATTTCGGCCAGATCGACCGGTTCCGAACCTGACACGGTCGAGGCACTGGCAATAGCCGTCTCTTCGCGCTTGGTTACAAAAAGAGTCTGCAATGTCTGGTAGGCCTCGATCTGCCTTTTCATCTCGGCCAGGTCGCGTAGTTTCTGGGGCATCGAATTAAGTCGGGCCTGATTGTCCACACCCACCCGGCGCACTTCGTTGTTTAAACTGCGATTAGTGCTGCGGATATTACGCAGGTTTTCTAAAATACTGAGCCGCAGTTTTTCTAATTGCCCCTCGATTTGCCGAACCGACTCATTGGCAAGAGGAACATTGCCCTCTACCAGTGTTCTTCGCTCCAGCTGAGCCGCATTATAGGCGCCCACCAAACCATTGAGTGTGGGGTCGCTAAGCCCCAGCGTCGAAGGAACCACAATTTTAGAAAACTCATTCTTTTTATCGGCCAGATAACTGTCGATCATTTCTGCCACCGAAAACTCGATTTGTTGGGCCGTTGAAGTCTTATCCGACTCCGTTACGTTGCCAAAGTACAACTCCAGTTGTGCCTCGGGATTTACAATATTGTTACGGATCTGATAATCGAGATACTGGTCTTCGAGGCTGTCTAAGCGCTCCGAAATTTCGGCAATACGACCATTGACAAAAGTCAGAATCTGGTTATTGGATAATTTTTTCTGCTCCAAACTATATAGCCCGTATTGATTGATCAGCTCATTGACAATATCGGCACAGAGCCGGGCATTTTTGGCCTGAATACTGATATTTAAAATACCGGTACCCTGGGCTTTGGGTGCCACCTTAACCAACGAAGCATACTCGGCAGCAACGATTGCCGGATTTCTCCAAGAAAACTGATACACTTTATCTATTGCCGGAGATCCTCCTTTTTCTAACCGAAAACGCCCTTGAGGCAGCTCAAACTCTTGCCCGAATGCCACCAAGGCGGGTAATCCGTCTACCTGAAACTGTGTGTTGGTTTTCTGAGTTACATCAACCGAAAAAGACCGGGACGAATCCCTAATAAAAAGAGGAGCTACCCGAAAAGGACAGCGTTTGTAGTAATTGACTGTTATCAGATTACCTACCCCGTAATAATCGACCGAAAGATTGATTTGTTCTACCACGCGTTGCATCATCTTGCGCGACTTTAAAATTTCAATCTCGTTGGGGATAGCTTCAGAAGAGTTTCTGACAAAAAGCTCTTCAACTTTATCAGCACCTCGTTCCGATTTGCCTGCCTTAATCACCATGCTGCCGATTGCGTTATAGGTAGGTGTCGTATAGCGGAGGTAGGCATAAGCCACCACCAAAGAAATCACAATAGAAACGGCAAATAAAGGCAAATAACGTACATACTTAAAAAATTGATCGCGCAGGCTAAGCTTAGTCAGCTCGGTTTTATCCTGAATAAAAGATGGCGTTTGATTCTCTTGCATGAAAAAATTTAAGCGGACAGGGCTATTTGGCTAATAAATTTATAAGAGTCAGTGCAATGGTCAGCATCGAAAAAGCTAAACCCACCCGCTGATTAATTCGGTTTTGCTCCATATCGCGGTAGCGCAGCTGGTTGGGCTCTACTAAGATCATATCATTTTGCGTCAGGTTATAATACTCCGAATTGTAAAAATCGGCTCCGGTTAAATCGACATAGCCGACACTTCGCTTGCCGTCTTCTTCGCGAATAACCCGCACATTATCTCTTCTTCCAAAATCGGTAATGCCGCCGGCAAGGGCAATGGCCTCCATAATAGTCAGCCTTTCACTGTTGACACTCACGGGGCCCTCTCGACCCACCTGCCCTAGTACATTGACCCGAAAATTCAAAAAGCGCACTTTTACGGTGGGTTCGGTGAGCAGCTCTACCGGTGACGTCAGCAGTTGTCTGATCTTTTCGGCCAGTTGGTTTCTGGTTAGGCCCGCCACATGAATGGTTCCTAGCCGATGATGTTGAATATTGCCCTCCTTATCGACCAAATAACCAAAGGTAGGATTAGCGGCACCCATCCCGCCTCCGGCCACCACGGCCTGGTTATACAACTGGTCTGACTTTTCAGGAACAATACTTTTACTGGCAATTTCTATGGCCAAAATATCATTGCTTTGAATCCGCAGCTCGGCAACCGGTACAACCGACTTGGTAATGGCCGAATCCTGTGCATTTTGTAAATAAAACGGAATCTGGTTCTGAATGGCACAAGAACTAAGCAACACAACCGGTACTATAAAGGACGTAAGTCGTTGCAGGATAAAGGTAAAGGGTGTTTTCATAAATATAGAAGAGCTCATAAGCGGGCATCAGTTATTTCTCTAGGATAAATCCCCTTTAAATCAAACAACACCGACCCGGGGCCTTTCAGTAGCGCTTTAATGTCGAGCTCGCTAAAGAGTTGGTGTGCCACAGCCGTAACGATTCCATCATAAGAACCGTCGGGTTTGTTAACCAATCGCGTTGGAGATGTAAAAGAAATCCCCGACAGATTGGCGACCGGATCGTATACATCTACCTGTACCCCAAAATCGCGCAGCTCTTCAATAATATCGAACACTTTCGAGTTACGAATATCCGGGCAATTTTCTTTAAACGTGATGCCCATCAGCAGCACGCGCGCTCCCAAGATCAGGTTGCCTTTAGCGATCAGCAGCTTAATCAGTTTCTGCGCCACAAATCGACTCATGCTGTCATTGACCTGACGACCGCTCAAGATCACTTGCGGATGATACCCGAGTAACTGGGCCTTGTGTGCGAGATAATACGGATCAACCCCGATACAATGACCACCGACCAGTCCGGGTTTAAAGGGTAAAAAGTTCCATTTGGTCGAAGCGGCAGCAAGGACCTCTTGCGTATCGATGCCCATTCGGTCAAAGATGAGGGCCAATTCATTGGCAAAACTGATATTGATATCGCGCTGGGCGTTCTCAATAGCCTTGGCGGCCTCGGCTACTTTTATGCTGGGTGCGGCATGTGTGCCGGCCTCAATAATAGTGCGGTACAGTTCATCGGTAAATGCGGCGATCTCGGGGGTAGAGCCTGAGGTGATTTTTTTGATGCGAGTCAGGGTATTGACTTTATCACCGGGGTTGATGCGCTCAGGCGAGTAGCCGCAGAAAAAATCGTGGTTAAAGCGAAGCCCCGAACTTTTTTCGAGTACGGGTACGCAGTCTTCTTCGGTACAGCCCGGATACACAGTCGATTCGTATATAACCAGATCTCCTTTTTTTAAGAGCGAGCCTACAGTAGCCGAGGCCGAAAGCAGCGGACCCAGATCGGGCGATTTAAATTGATCGATGGGCGTAGGCACCGTTATAATAAACACCCGACAAGAAGCCATTGCAGCAGTCTCATGGGTGAGCGTCAGATTCGGATTATTGACCAGCAGCGACAGGTCGGCTTCTCCGGTAGCATCATGGCCTTGTTGTAAATCCCGAATGCGGTCGGGATTACTATCGTAACCGGTAACGGCAAAATGTTTAGAGAACGCCAGCGCCAGTGGCAAACCCACATAGCCCAGTCCGATAATCGCTATAGAAAAGTCACGATTCACGTTGGTAAATATACAGCTTCGCTTCTCTCAGTCCCATCAGCACCAAGTCAGCAAAAAACAGGTAAGCCTTTTTCGAGGCGGCCGAACTACTGCAAGAGCAGATAGCTGAGCTCGTTTCTCGAACGCACCCCGGCCTTTCGGTAGATCGACTTAGCCCGCTGGTTAATGGCGAACGAAGTGACCCCGAAAATCTGGGCGATCTTTTTATACGAATAGCCTTTCAACAAGTACTCTACGGTCTCTGTTTCCTTATCGCTAAACGTGAATTCGGTTATTCTTTTCTTATGCGCAGCCTCGCCTTGGGCCGTAAGTTGCCGGGGTTTCTCCTCAATAAAATCTTCGATCAGCTCATTGAGCTGCGAAGAAGACAACGAATACGGATGATGCTGCAGATGGCGAAGGATCTGCAAGAGTTCTGCCTCACCGATACCCGGATCGATGCAGGCGTTACAGCCTTTCGAAAAAAGGCTTTTTACTTCGGTGAGTTCCTTAGGGTAAGCGATCACCATCAGCTTGGCAAAGGGGGCTGTCTTTTTTAGTTGCTCGAGCTGTTCGGGATAATGATCATTTTCGGCATCGAGTAAAATAATGCGGGTGGTTTCCTGCTCCTGCGCTGGTTGCTGCAACGATCGCAGCAGTGAAGAAAACTGTTCGTAAAGTTTGATCTCTAAAAACGGCCGAAGGGGGGACGCCGTTTTCTCATACCACTTCCGAAGAATTGGATGCATGACATGTGCATTAAATTGAATTTTCACAGGATAGGTTCATGTTAAATTACCTATAATTCAGATAGTTACAAAAATATTTTTATAAAATTTACTAATTCAAATATTACTTAGCTAATTACTTACTTAAATAAGTATACTAAAATAAATATTACCCTTATACGATTCCTAGGTTTAAACACTAGGTAACCTATTTTAAAATGATGGCTTCGTCTCCCGAGAGGAGCCAATCGGCATACCTAGTACTGTAATAAGTATCTACTTCCTTGCGCCTGATCTTTAAGGTCGGGGTTAAAAAACCATTGGCGATACTCCACTCTTCGTTAACCACAACCAAGGTGGCCAGCTGCTCGTGCGAAGGAAGTTGAGCATTTACGTGCGTCTTGATGCGCAACAGCTCAGTCTTGAGTGTTGTTGTGTTGATCGGGGCCGATTCGCTTAGCAAACAAAGTGCCAACGCATGTGAGTGTCCGGATCCGACTACACAAGCCTGTGCGATCAGGCTGTGTTCAAGCAGTTGTTTTTCGATGGGAGCAGGAGCTACATATTTTCCTTTACTGGTCTTGAACAGATCTTTTATACGTCCGGTGATGGTCAAGTATCCCTCTTCGTCGAGACGACCCTCATCACCCGTTTTTAAAAATCCATTTTCAAAACTCGCTGCAGTCAAGGCGGGTTCTTTGTAATAACCGATCATGTTGGCCGGGCTCTTGGTGAGCACCTCATTATCGGGTCCGATCACCAGCTCCACGCCGGGATAGGAGGGCCCCACTGTTCCGATCTTGACTGCATTTTTTCGATTGATAGTAGCCAGCGCCATATTTTCTGTCATGCCATACGCCTCTTGAATAACGATGCCCAGCCGGTTAAAAAAAACTGGCAACGAGGGATGCAGCGGCGAAGCCCCGGACAGTGCAAAGCGCACACGCGAGAGACCGAGTTTCTTTCTAAGTATTTTCTTGAACAGCGTCGAGAGCAGCGGAACAGACAAGATAAGATTCAACCGAGCCGGAGGTATTTTTTTTGAGATCTCTTCTCTGAATTTTTCCCAGATACGAGGCACAGCCAAAAAAATAGTGGGCTGCGCCGCTTCGAGATCCTTCGAAAAGGTAGCCAGTGATTCCGGAAAATAAATAGTGCCGCCTGTAAAAATGCCGCAATACTCTACAACCATGCGCTCTGCGATATGGCTCAGAGGCAAGTAAGAAAAAAACACTTCTTGGTGCAACGTCTCACCGAGCGCTTCCATTACGGTCAACAAACTATAGGCATGCGCATAGTGTGTATGCATCACGCCCTTGGGAGTACCGGTTGTTCCGGATGTATACAAAATGCAGTTAAGGGCATGCGGATCAGGAACTGGATCTTGCATCAGCGGCTGATGGCCCGATACGAAATCGCTCCACGTACGACAGCCGGGCCAAGGCCAGTTAGGAAAACTGACTTGAAGCACAGAGGAGGGAATGCCGGGGCGGAGTGGCTCATACCCGTCGAGCTTGCCGACAAACAACAATTGGCTTTCGCTATGGGTGAGAATCTGCTCGAGCGTAGCCGCTGTTACCGTAGGGTAGATAGGAACAGCAATATGACCGGCCATCATAATAGCCAAATCGGCCATGATCCAATGCGGCGAATTTTTTCCAATAATGGCAATGCGTGAGCCGGCAGGCAATGAAAGCGCCAACAACGCCGCAGCCATCTGACGGATGGTTTGGCCTGCTTGCCGCCAGGTATGAAGTTGTGCGCTTCCTTCGAAGGGCTCTGCTAAAAAAAGTTTATCGGGCTGTGCCTTTTCGAACCCATAAAACTTTTCCAAAATACTGGGATAGGACTGCATACGTCAGAAGCGTTATTCAAATTGATTGGGGATACCTGTAAATCCGCGCGAAGCGATCTTTCCCTGAATGGGTGTAAAAAACTGCAAGATGCGATCGAAATCGGCTTTGGGATCGTCGGTGGTATAAAAAGCTTCAGATACCAGTACGCGACGATTCAAAAAATCGAAACCCACCATAACGATCGGAATACCGGCCTTCTTGGCTATGTAATAAAATCCGGTGCGCAAACGGTCCACTTTTTTTCGGGTACCCTCGGGCGATAAGGCGATCATCATATCAGTATGCTTTGATAAGATAGCTGCCACCTGGTCCACTACATTATGTTTGCTAGACCGGTCTACGGGAATACCGCCTACCCAGCGAAAGAAAAATCCGAAGGGTCCGTCAAAAAGTTCTTTCTTGGCCAGGTAATGGGCCGACTTTAAACGCATGATACTTCGGTAGGCAAGCCCAACCGGAAAATCCATCCAATGCGTATGCGGCCCGGCAATGATCACACATTTTTTTACACCCGAGGGAAACGTAGCGCGGGTATCCCATCCCAGTAAGCGAAACAAAAAGATCCAGAATAAACGTTGCAATTGTTTGGGTTTTTGACAAGATAGAAAAAAACTATAAAACCTGCTAAATTGCCACAAATCCGGGACCTTATGCGTAACACCTTTCTGCCAACAACACTACCCTCGCTGCTGCCAAAGAACCTACTCTCTTTTCTGCGCTGCTCGCTACCCTCTTTACAAGCGATCTCACTACTCATGTTGCTGCTGGCCTGTCTACCACTGACCGGCTATTCGCAACTTCCGGCGACTCGCTCGGGACGAGTCGTTCGTCACGCTGATTTTTCTTCGCAGTGGATTCCGGCTCGTCATGTGGATGTTTGGCTGCCCGAAGGATACACCTCGTCTAAGCAGTACGCTGTACTCTATATGCACGACGGACAAATGCTCTTCGACAGCACCCTTACCTGGAATCGGCAAGAATGGGGAGTGGATGAGAAATTGCAAACACTGCTCGATCAAAAAAAGATTCAAGATGTGATTGTAGTAGGTATCTGGAATGCCGGCATCAGGCGTCATGCGGAATATTTTCCACAAGCCCCCTTTGCCGCATTGACCAACGAGCAACAAGAAAAGATCTACAACTCGTATCGCAGCAACGGGCAATCGATCTTCTCGGGTATTGCCATTGCCTCTGATCGTTACTTACAATTTCTGGTTCAGGAACTCAAACCTTTTATCGATAAGAACTATGCGACGCTCACGCAACGCGAACACACCTTTATAGCCGGCAGCAGTATGGGAGGACTTATTTCTCTGTACGCAATCTGTGAATATCCGGAGGTGTTTGGAGGCGCGGCTTGTCTTTCGACCCATTGGCCCGGGTTGATGCGCATGGAAGACAACCCCGTACCGGCTGCTTTTTTTTCGTACATGCAAAAAAAATTACCCGATCCGGTAACACATCGGCTCTATTTTGACCATGGCACAGAAACACTTGACAGCATGTACGCCCAATTACAAGAGCAGGCCGATGCCGTGCTGAGAAGCAAGGGGTTTTCAGACAAGAACTGGATGTCCAGAAACTGGCCGGGCCAAGATCACTCCGAAAAGTCTTGGCGAAGCCGGCTTACAGTACCTATGGAGTTCTTGCTGCGCCCCAACGACTAAGTGCTCAATAAAGAGTATCTTGCGCTCCCAATAATTTCGATCATGAAGTTTTATAATCTGCTCATCAAATACCGGCTGTGGATCGGCGTGGCGCTGCTCGTAATGGCAGCGGTTGCTAACGTAGTCTTCTCTTTTTGGCCCTCCCTGCCCCTGTACATTATTGCCGTCATTCTGATCGGAGGTCACTTTTTCTTTGGTCCGCTTCGGCTGATACAGGAATACATGGAAAGCGGGGATATGGAAGGTGCCGAAAAGATCATCAACTCTATCAAGTATCCTCAGTTGCTCTACAAGCCCATTCGCTCGGTCTACTTTACGCTTAAAGGTAACCTGGCCATGATGAAGCAGGATTTTGATGGCGCAGAAAAGATGATGAAAAAAGGACTCGACCTCGGTATGCCCATGAAAGAGGCCGAGGGAGCCAGCCTGTTGCAAATGGGAATGCTGTCTATGCAAAAGAACGATCTTAAACAGGCCGAAGGATACATCAGACAAGCGCTTCGTAAGGGACTGCCCGATAAAGAGAATCAAGCGGCCGCTTATTTACAAATGTGCAGTCTGATGATGAATAAACGAGAGTTTAGGGCTGCCAAAGATTTTTTCAGAAAAACAAAAGCCCTTAAGCCCACCACGCCACAAATTGTAGAGCAGATCAAGCAGATCGAAAAGTATATCTCACGTATTCCCGGCTGATGATTGACTGAACTGATGGTGCAACTGTACAGCCTGCGCAACCAGCGTGGCTAGTTTTACCTGTAAGCGCTTACTGCGAACAATAAACCAATCTGCATCTTGCACGCCGGTGACCAATGCCTGCTGCTGTAACCAGCCGAGTTTTTCGTCCAGCGCCTTCACACCTAAAATCCCAACCGAAAATTTCAATTGATGGGCGATTTCGCCTATCGCTTTTAAATCGGTAGTGTCTACGGCTACAGCCAGACGCTGTTCAAGTTGGCTTGCGTTCTGAAGAAAAGAAGCAAGCATCATGGCTATGAATGAATAGTTATTGTTGCCAATATTTTTCAGATACGTCAGATCGATCTTTAGCTCCGGTCCCGATTCGGGAGTAACCGCCACGCTGTCTTGACCAGCGTTATTCGATAACAGTCGCTGCAGTAAGGGCAGGAAGGTGGCCGGTTCTATCGGTTTAAGAACAGCAGCGTTCATACCGATCGAAAAAAAATTCAACTGCTCTTCTTCGAACATATGAGCCGTAAGAGCTACGATGGGAACCCGCGCATTGGCTGTGTTGAGCTTTCGGATCGCTCGACACGCTTCGATACCACCCAGCCGAGGCATTCTGATGTCGAGTATGATCAAATCGAATGGTTGCTCGTTGCATATTGCTAAGGCCTCCAGCCCATCCGATACAGTAACCAATTGGGCACCTCGCTCTGTCAAAAGCTGCGTAATTAAATACTGGTTGAGCTTCATATCATCTGCAACCAGTATTCGTTTTCCCGTAAAATCGATAGCCGTGGAAGGCGAAAAATCAAGCTTCATAGCTTTAAATGAACCTGATTATCAATTGTTTAAACAATATTATTAAATACCATTCAAATACTCGCACAAAGTATGTAAATTGGGTAAATATTCCTATTTAACATAGGAGTATTTACCTAATTATAACCCTTCCTGTACGTAATGAAAAAGATTAGACTTTTTTTAGTCGACGACCACAGAATGATGATTGACATGTGGAGTGCGCTACTGAATGCGGACCCCAACTTCGAGGTAGTAGGATATGGATTGGATGGCGAATCGGCTTTTGAATTGATCAAAGAGACCTTGCCGCAAGTAGTTTTAATGGACATCACCCTTCCTGGTATTTCAGGAATCGAACTCACCAAACTGATCAAAGAAAAATATCCGACCACCAAAGTATTGGGTGTATCGATGCACACTAATATTTTGCTCATTAAACAAATATTGATCAATGGTGCCAGCGGATACGTATCGAAGACCTCTTCGTTCGAAGAAATGAGTACCGCCATTGTAGCCGTATTTAACGGACAACGATTTATTTGCAAAGATGTCAAAGACTATATCACGAACCAGGTGATTAGCGAAGAGGACAGCGACCCGGCCTTTAAGATCAACCAGCTGACCAAGCGAGAAGTGGAGATCGTCAATATGATCAAAGACGGCTATTCCTCAAAAGAGATTGCAGAAAAATTATTCATCTCTAAGCGCACGGTAGAAGTGCATCGCTACAATATATTTCGCAAGCTTGAAGTCAACAATATCACCTCGCTTATAAAGTTCACGAACAAGAATATTTATTCGTAACTAAGATCAGGAAGGCCAGACGCCAAATAATTCCTCGACCTTTTTATAGCGGTAATCGAAGATCTGACGCAACTGACGGGCCACAAACAACGTATTGGCCAGCTGACCCAGCGGACCCAGCGGAATTTTATAGTGTACGATATCGGTCATCTCTACTCCTCCCTCAATGGGTACAAAGTGATGCTGGTGGTGCCAGAGCGAGTAAGGTCCAAAACGTTGCTCATCGACAAAGTAACTGCCTTCTTTAACATGGGTGATCTCCGTCATCCAATACAGGGGAATACCCAGCAAGGGCTTTACCTTGTACTCAATCACCTGCCCGGGATACATGGTTGCGCCATGGTGGCGAGAGATGATCTTGAATTGCATGTGCGCAGGCGTAATACGTTGCAAATTAGCCGGGCTGGAGAAAAATTCCCAGGCTTTTTGCGGTGATACCGGAATTCGTTGCGTAGTCTTAAGACAGTAGGCGCCCATACGAATGAATAAGTTAATTTCGTTTATAACCTCTCAACACCGGAAAAGTTCACCTGCATGTCATCTTCAAGAGAAAATCAAGAAAAAAAATTCGAAACCGAGTACGCCCGGCTAAACCCGGCGCAAAAAAGTGCCGTGGATACCCTCGAGGGCCCGGTGATGGTGATTGCGGGACCGGGAACAGGAAAAACGCAGATCCTGGCTAGTCGCATTGGCAAGATCTTACTTGATACAGACACCCAACCTGAAAATATTCTCTGCTTAACGTACACCGATGCCGGCGTCGTGGCGATGCGAAAGAGACTGCAGCATTTTATCGGAGCAGCGGCCTACCGGGTGACTATTGGCACGTTTCACTCCTTTTGCAACGATGTAATTCAAGACAATCTGATCTACTTCGAAAAAAGCACGCTCGATCCGATCTCAGACTTGGAGCGCATTCAACTGTTAAAAGAGCTGGTGGATGCTTTTCCCAAAAATCATCCCTTAAAGCGATACCGGGGCGATGTATATTTTGAGATCAAGGGGCTGCAGGAGCTTTTTGGTATCATGAAACGGGAGAACTGGACGCCTACTTATCTCTTCGAAAAAATCGATGCCTATGTAGACTCGCTGCCACAGCGCGATGAATTCATCGCCAAAAAAAGTAGCAAATACCATAAGAAGGGAGAGTTGCTGACCGAAAAACTCGAACTCGAAAAAGAGAGAATGGCGCGTTTACGAGCCGCTGTAGGGGAGTTCGAACCCTTTCAACAATTGATGCAAAAAAAGAGCCGGTACGACTTTGACGACATGATCAATTGGGTGCTGTCGGCCTTTACGGATCACCCGAACTTGCTCTCTTCGTACCAAGAGCGCTATACCTATGTGCTGGTCGATGAGTACCAAGACAGCAGCGGATCGCAGAATAAGCTGGTTCAACTGTTGACAGACTATTGGGAAGAACCCAATTTATTTGTAGTCGGTGATGATGATCAAAGTATCTATCGCTTTCAAGGTGCCAACATCGATAACATGACCGGCCTGGCCGATCGGTATCGCCACGCACTGCGAACGGTGCTGCTGACCGAGAACTATCGATCTAATCAACCGATTCTACAAACTGCCGCTGCCCTCATTGAACGAAACAAGGAGCGACTGGTCAATCAGTTGCCGGGGCTAAGCAAAACGCTTACAGCCTCTCTTGCGGAGCGCCAGGTGCAGACACATCTCCCGGTTTGCCGAGAGTATGAAAATCCGCGTGAGGAGATGATCGGCATCGTACAAGAAATAGAGCGCTGTATAGCAGCCGGCACACCGGCCTCCAAGATAGCGGTCCTATATAAAGAACACAAGTACGGAGAAGAGCTGACCCGTTATTTACAACTGCGAAAAATACCCGTATACAGCAAAAAAAACGTAGACCTGCTGCAACTGCCGTTGGTAAAAAAAATTACGTTACTGCTCGACTACCTGGCCAGCGAACATGATGTACCTACCAGTGGCGACGAGATGCTGTTTGAGCTATTGCATTTTGACTGGTTTGGCATCGCCCCTATCGAAATCACGAAATTGTCGCTGGCAGTTGCTTCGCGCCGCTCCAACGACTTACTAGCCTCGTTGCGCATAGCCTTACAAGAAAAAATAAATGCCGCACCGGTCGATTTGTTCTCGGAAAATGAACAGACGCCCCTCGAAAAAACCGGAAAGATTCTGGAGCAACTGATCGGAGCGGTCCCCAACCTGACCCTACAACAATTGATCCAGTCACTTATTCAAGAGACCGGACTACTGTCGCATTGCCTGCGCAGTCCGCATAAACACGAGGACCTTAAAGTACTAACGGCTTTCTTTGATTTTGTAAAAGAAGAAACACACCGTAAACCCGATCTTACGCTGGAAGGACTGGTAACGCTGATTGCCCTGATGAGAAAAGAGAATATTTCATTGCCGTTTGTACAGGTAAGCGGGGGAGAAAAAGGAGTTAATCTGCTAACGGCACACGGATCGAAAGGATTGGAGTTTACCTATGTATTTATAGCCGGTTGCCAGGCCAGCACTTGGGAGAAAAAAAGAAAGCCCTCGAACGGCTATAGTTTTCCGGATAATCTGACAGGGCAAAGCACCGGATCTTCTTCGATCGAGGAGCTGCGCCGCTTGTTCTATGTGGCGCTGACGCGAGCAGAGGAATACCTCTTTATCAGCTATAGTCGTACCACCCTGACAGGAAAACCCCTGGAGCCTTCGCAGTTCGTGGTAGAGATGTGCGAACAGCATCCCTTGTTGGTTGAGAAGATCACCTTACAA
>JBIIDB010000041.1:0-12612 GCA_044238505.1 Chitinophagaceae bacterium
ATCAGCGACAACTTCACCAACCCCGCTTCAGGTGGCAGCTGCATTTTACACCCACGGTCAGTTACCGCTCCCTAATCGAGGATCAAAAATTTATTGCGCAGGCTCGCATGAACACGACTTCATCTGCCGCAGCTATGGCTAACTCTACCGACCTGGCCAGCGTAATTCGACATCGCCCCGATATTGGCATGCAGCTGGGTATTACCGGCACCTACCCCATCAGTAAAAAAGTAGATTGGGTAACCGGCATTCAATTTAATGTTAGCAAATATGATATTGCCGCTTACAATTATCCCTCGGAGGTGGCCACTATCGCGTTAATGAATCCTTGGGGCGGTACCAGCACCGTGAGCACGCTCACGAGCTTTCGCAGCAGTGGATTTCGCTCCACCGCCAGCTGGCTGCGCAATTACTACTACTCTGTATCACTGCCTATCGGTCTACAATGGCGCGTGCTGGGTAAAAAACAAACGCACTGGGGCATCAGCGCCACCGTTCAGCCTACCTACATGGTGGGCAATCGTTCCTATGTGATCTCTGTCGATTACCAGAACTACGCCGAAGTCCCATACCTGATCAATAAATGGAACCTCAACATCGGACTCGAGACCTATGCCCGCTTTCAGCTGGGCCATACCGACTTTCAGGTGGGTCCGCAACTACGTTATCAGGCCTTATCGAGCTTTAAAAAAGGATATCCCGTACAAGAGCACCTCTACGACTTTGGCATTAAGCTGGGCGTTCGGTTGGGCAAATAGTAACCTGCCGCCTACCCCTTGTTTCTCCTAATTTTACAGTATGAAAAAATGGCTGATCATAGGAGGATCGCTGCTGGTGGCTCTGACAGCCTGTAAAAGCAGCAAGGCTCCTTCTCAACAATTTATATCGATCCCTTCACTGATAGAAGCGCAAGTTGCGCATGTAGACACCTCCCTCTATTCCATTACGCGCTACGACTACCGAGGCACCGACTCTATCGCCTTCGATACAACCTATATTCCTCGCGAACAATTCAGAAAAGAAGCAGCCGCTTTTTTATCACTGCCCGATCTCTCGCTGCCTCGTTATGCGAAACGGTTCAGCGAAGAGAGCCGCTACGATGAGTTACTGAAAAAGGTCATCATCAGTTACCTGCCCATAGACACCAAGAACGAAGCAGTGCAAAAAGAAGAAGTGCATGTCAGCCCCAGTGTGGCCGAAGGGGACAAGGTCACTACTATTCTGGCCAGTAAAGTGACCAACGACCGTAACGGTCTGCGGCAAGAGGAACTGCTATGGTTAATCGACAAAAGCTTTACGATCATACGCACTACACAAGCACCCGGACAAGCTGCCGAGCTGATCACTACCAAAGTTATCTGGAACGAGTAACCAATTTATGACACCTGCCGAGTTTCAACAGATCGCTTCTACGCTCCCCCTGCAACCGGGTATTTATCAGTACTACGATGCGAAAGGAGAGCTATTGTATGTAGGCAAAGCCAAACAGATCCGAAAAAGGGTCAGCTCTTATTTTTCTAAACAAGCCGACAATCAAAAGACCATTGAGCTGGTCAAACGCATTGCCAGCATTCGATTTACGATTGTAGATTCTGAGCAAGATGCCTTTTTGCTCGAAAATTCCCTTATCAAAGAATACCAGCCCCGCTACAATATTAACTTAAAGGATGACAAGACCTATCCTTTTATCGTGATCAGAAAAGAACCCTTTGCCCGGATTTTTCTGACCCGAAAAAAAAGCAAAGACGGGTCTACGTACCTGGGCCCCTATACCTCGATACACCAATTACGAGAGTTGCTGGAGTTCATCAGACAGACTATTCCGCTGCGCACCTGTAGTCTCGACCTGAGCGCCGGCAAGATTACCCGTGGCAAGTACAAAGTTTGTCTGGAATATCACTTAGGCAACTGCAAAGGCCCCTGCGAAGGATTACAAACAGCCACTGACTACGAAAGAGATCTGCAGCAAGCGGCGTATATCTTAAAGGGAGAATTGAACCCTGTTATCCGTCATCTCGAAGAGCAGATGAAAGAAGCGGCCCGACAACTGGCCTATGAACAAGCAGCACAACTGAAAAAAAAGATCGACTATCTGCGTCAATACCGTTCCCGTTCAGTTGTGGCCAATGCGCGCACACCCGACCTTGACATTTTTTCGATCAGCCACGACAAAAAAGCCTTTGTCAACTACCTGATGCTTCGCAATGGGGCCATTGTACAAAGCCACACGCTCGAAGCTGAACTCAAACTCAACGAGCGTCCCGAAGAGATCCTGTCGTTTGCGGTAGCCCGCCTCAGGCATGGTTTCGAGAGCCAAGCCAAAGAGATTGTAGTACCCTTTGTCATCGATCATCCCGATCCGGCCGTAAAAATCACCATACCCCGCGGTGGGGACCGAAAAAAGTTACTGGAACTCTCCCAAAAAAACGCCACCTATTTTATAGCTGAACAACGAAAACGTGAGCGACTGCAGCTCGATAAAAAGTTGATCGAGCCCGACAAACTCCTGCTCGAGCTGCAACAAGATCTGCAACTCGCTTCGCTACCCGTACATATCGAATGCTTTGATAATTCCAATTTTCAGGGTAGCTATCCAGTGTCGGCCATGGTGTGCTTTAAAAATGCGGAGCCCAGTAAAAAGGATTACAGAAAATTCAATATTGAAACCGTACAAGGCATCAACGACTTTGCCTCCATGAAAGAAGCCGTCTATCGCCGCTACAAACGACAGCAAGAGGAGCAACAATCACTCCCTCAACTTGTGATCATAGACGGAGGCAAAGGACAACTCAGTGCGGCTATGGAAGCGATTACCGAACTAGGATTACAAGGCAGCATGACGCTGGTCGGACTAGCCAAAAGCCAAGAAGAACTTTTTTTTACCGGCGACAGTGAACCCCTTCGACTCCCCTACCAAAGCAATAGTTTGCTGCTGATCAGAAGGATCCGCGACGAAGTACATCGGTTTGGCGTTACTTTTCACCGCCAACAACGCAGCAGAGGCACCTTTAAAAATCAGTTGCAGGAAGTTCCGGGCATCGGGGCCCAAACCGCCACCCAGCTGCTTCAACATTTTCGATCGGTCAACAACCTGCTGAAAGCATCGCCCGAAGAGCTGGCGGCTGTGGTAGGAAAAACAAAGGCCGATAAGATCAAGGGATACTTTACAAACACCGGCGCCGATAATTAATTAACCGGATCACCCTATATACTACACTACCTGCCATTTACCGGATTCCACCAGAAAAAATGACTAGCCATAAAAAAACCGGCCACTAAAGGACCGGTCTTTTCACAAATTCTGTAAGATCAGTATGACCAAAGGTCTTGCTCGAAATTGAAAATCTTTTCCTTGATATTTTCTCCCTCAAGTAACTGCAATATAGGATCCTTGATATAGTTACGGATCAATTTATTTTGCGGGTTATCGAGCGTAGATTTTACAATGTAGCTGCTAAACATGCGGCTTTCAAAGAGTTCTTCCCAGGTCATGCGGTTTTGTCCCATATTCTTGGGATTATAGACCTCTGATTTAACCAGCGACGGACGCAGATCGGGATAGTAGACCCAGAATAGCGAAGAGGTACCGCGTTCTTTATTGGTATTGGGGAAGTACTCGGTTTTAAGCAATCCGATACCCAGGATACGCACATGCATACGGCTCGATTCGCGGTCAAACACCCACTCTTCTTTTAATCGAATTTTATTAATTGATTTGGGATCGAACGATTTGCGCGTTACCACATACCCGATCACTTTATCGATCTGCTTAATATCGTATTTGGGAACCGTATCGAGACTTCCGGCAACCAGTTGCTGCACGGCACTAACAGAGAGTGGTGTCGTAAATCGATCATCCGAGAAGGCCGTTACCTCGCCGCTTTGTACCGCTTTCATAAGCATGTTGACAAAGATCTGACTACCGTCATCCTCCATAGACTCGTACATAAATACCTTGTTCATCTTTTCGCGCAGGTCAAGCTCACGCCACACTTTCTCGGCATAGAAGGCGTCGTCCCAGCGAAGATGCTCATAGGGCAATGGAGTACGTTGGGTAAGGCTGCTCTTATCGTAAGCATTGTCTTGACGAAGTGATCGACGAATGGTATTGTCTGCTGTTGCCGTATCGTACTCAAAAGGCAAGTTGGCATAGGCGTCGAAGACAGGTGCCTTGGTGGGCACCGTGTCAGTTGTTGCAGGCACAGCAGGCTGCTCTGGTGTAGTAGCAGCCGGAGCTCCCCCTCTGCGACGGGGTGTACGCTGTGCACTTGACTCCGTGGTCAACAAGACCAACGAACCCAGAAGCAGCACCGATGTAAAAAGTTTCAACTTCATATACTAAAAACGTTATTTGATATAATACACAAGTGAGGGCGCCTTGTTCGTGCGTCCGTCGGGGCCTTTCACGCGGATATCATCGATGGTTACCATACGGCCTGCTTGCACATACTGATTGATGGCCGTGCGCACCTGCGAAGAAAAAGCAGCTCCCTGATTAGGGATCGACACGATATCGTCATCGGTATCGCAGGTGAACGTAAATCCGATCACATCGTATTCCAGCTCAAAAGGGAAATTCTTGATACCGGCTCCCACGCCACCTTGCGCACGAAACGATCCGGCATTGATATTAGCACCGCTGGGCTGACCACCCACAAAAGCTTGCGCCTCGGGAATGGTGCGTACCCTGAACGTAAAGGCAGAGACCTTTCCGTCTATATCGATGTTTATCTTGCAATCATCGGTAACGCTATTAACAAACACATCGTATTTGCCGGGACCCTTCTTTACAAAAGTGCCGCCGCCGCCCACAATACTCAGCTTGACCTTGTCATCACCACCGCCACTAGCCGCAACGGTAACAGGGTTAGGCACACCAATGTAGAGCACGTTCATCTTATCGAGCCCGACTGAGGCATTAGCCTGGCCAACGATATATTCAACCTTAACTTCTTTACGCTCTGTTTGACCGGTGTTTTGGTTGGTATACGTGATAACAACCGGAACGGTATGAGGACCCACCGCACCGCCATCGATTTCACGTAGCGCGAATCCTTCTTCACCAATGGGCACCACGGCCCCACCGATAGTGATAGTGGGCTTGGCCTCTTTACTAAAAGCACCAATACCGGCTTTGATCTCGAGTTTCTGTCCGGGCATCAGGTAATTGGAATTCTGCCCAACGATCGCCGCGTACGAATCGAATACCACTTCTACTTTACCCACCTGCTCATGGCAAAACGTCACCACTTTATTCTCGGAGGTGCGTATATCATTCTGAAACTTGCTCAAAATACTAAGTGCCCCCACAGTGGGAGACATGTAGAAATACGCCTCTTCCCAGGTTTTTTTATTGGAGTTCTGCGACTTGGGTGGATCCAGATTCACTTGAAACGAGTTCGCAAATTGTGTTTGAATTTTGGGGTCGATCTGTAGCACCGCTTCTTTGTAGGACTTGAGCACCTCGTAAAGTTGTTTACCCTTTCCTTCCTTGACCAGAATACGGGTAGTCGCATTTTGATCGTCGTCTTTCATTTTGCCTCCTTTTGTAGAGGCTTCGATGATCTCTTTTTTCAGATTGTTTACAAAATCATACGCCTTTTTTGCCTGGTCGGCTACCGCATCAGCCTTGGGTTTCCAAATAGCGGCACGGTCGCGGGTGGCTGGATCGGAAAGTTTTTGTTGCAACGAAGCCAGCACCTGAGTGGTCGATGCCGTAACAGCAGCGTTGGTTTTTTCGAGACTCTCATTGATCGTTTTGAACGCATTGAGGATCTCTGCAGATATATTGATGGCCAGCAGCGCGGTCAACACCAGATACATGATGTTGATCATCTTCTGCCGCGGTTCTTTAGGTAATGCCATGTAAGCTCTTCTTTAAAATATTAAGCAATGAGTTAGGCCAGGGGTTTATTATGAACGACCCTGCATGGCGGTCAGCATACTGCCGTAAATATTGTTGAGACGACCCAGATTGTTGGCCAACGCGCCGATCTGCTCCTGCACTTTCTTGGCATCTTCGGTGCTACTGACCATCGCATTGGAGGCCTCGGTCAGTTTACCGTAGAAATTATTGAGCGCTTTAAGGTGATTATTGCTCTCGGCTAATTCCAGCTCGTAAATAGTATTGAGCGAAGACAGATTTTTGGTCAGTACCTGCACTTGATCATGAAAGTGACGAGCGCCTTCGGTAGCACTAGTAAAAGCCCCCACCGA
Source organism: Chitinophagaceae bacterium (assembly GCA_044238505.1). GTDB lineage: Bacteria > Bacteroidota > Bacteroidia > Chitinophagales > Chitinophagaceae > JJ008. The sequence continues at coordinate 6,217 of JBIIDB010000041.1, forward strand.
ATCGGCAGCTGCCGTATACGCATTCTTTACCTTGTCGAGTTCGGCAGCGACCGCTTTGGTCTTAGCCGCCATTTCGCCGGAGGCTGCAGCAGCATCGGCCATGGTATTCAAATTAGCGACCGTGGTATTGAGTTGCTGAAAACTCTTCCCCAACCGACTTAATACATCGGGATTGATATCGGCCTCTTTCATCATCTTTTCCATCTTGCCCACTACCGAAAGTTGTTCTTCGGCATGGCTGGCATCCTCGATGGCAGGATACTTGATGTACAAGACACCATAAAGGGCAAAGATGAGTGCCTCGGTAGTCAGACCGATCCAAAGCCAGATATCGGCGTCGGGAGCATGAATGATCTTACGAAGAGCACCCCATATTACCAGGGCGGCTCCAAATGATACGCCTACGTCTACCCATTTACTTACTTTGGAAGGAATAGCTGCTGCCATAATTCGAAACGTTTAGAGGATGATTGGTTGTATTAAGAAAAATTATTTCATAGAAGTAGCGGGAAGGTCGATCACGCACCGGAATCCGACGTATGATTTAGCGGAATCCTGGTATTCGTAAGTGGCCGTACCGTTCTGGATAAAATAGCCAACATCTTTCCAGCTGCCGCCGCGAGTGATCTTACGCTTCATGAGCGGTGGATCATCTTCCTTGGCATTCCAACGAACATCAGGGTTCATATCATGCTGAAAGTTGTTACGTCCCTCGTAATAGATGGTAGAGGTCCACTCGGCCACGTTACCGGCCATGCAATAAAGGCCATAATCATTGGGCCAATAACTGTCAGCCCGCACTGTATAGAAGCCGCCGTCTTCGGGATAGTTACCACGACCGGGCTTAAAATTAGCCATCAAACAACCCTTCTTGTTACGGGTATAATAATTTCCCCAAGGGAACATCGTCTGCGAACGACCCCCGCGAGCTGCATACTCCCACTGGGCTTCGGTAGGCAAACGAAAATCAGATTCTTGGGGACGCTTTTTGGTATCGAGGTACGCATTGAGATAATGTGTTCTCCACTCGCAAAAAGCCACCGCTTGTTTCCAGCTGACACCCACCACAGGATAATCTCCAAATGAGGGATGCATGAAATAACGCTTGGTCATGGGTTCGTTGTACGAATACGAGAAGTCACGGATCCAAACCAACGTATCAGGATAAATGGGGGTATCTTTTTTTACAATGAAAGAAGAAAGAGGCTTGCCGGCGTTCTCGCGACGAGCGGCCTCTTTAAGATCGAACACCTCTGAGTGGTAGATGATCTTAGAAGGATCAAGTTGCTTTTTTCCAAAGATGCGATCGTTGGGAGGAAGAATAATATCGGTGCTGCTCAGTTGCTCCATAATCTTGGGATCGTTCCATTTGAGCGAGCGGGCTTTTGCCCAATCAACATGCTCTTCGCCGTCAGGGCCAGCCTTAACATAACCCATCTTACGCGCTACGACTGAGTCGCGTACCCACATTACAAACTGGCGATATTCATTGTTAGTGATCTCGGTCTGGTCCATCCAAAAACCTGAAATAGAGATAGAACGATTCCGGGCGCTGTAGGCATAGGCAGGATCCTCATCGCTGGGGCCCATGCGGAAATTTCCTTGCGGTATGTAAACCATACCGGGAGGACGAGGCAGTGTATAGCGGGCACCGGGCGCCACGCCGCGCAGCATACCATCGTTGACCATCGCAGCTCCACTTTTCTTTTTGCTTCCCAAAATGCCGCATCCCGCCAGCGAAAAGAGGGCGATGAAAATCAGCGACAGATAACAAAGGTTCTTCATTTTCATACACTTAAAGGGTAGGGACAAATATAACACTTGGAAGGGTAGTTTTTCTTTAGGTTTAAGAGAATTTTTACGCTCCTGGATACTGGAAATCCCGGGTGTAAACGATGCGCGTTATCGATTTATTGCCAAGCCGACTGTTAATGTAAGATCTTTATTCGGGCTTGTCGATCAACGACATAAGATCTGCTACCGTATAAACAGCAGGGCGGCAGGCATAATTTTTACAAAGCCAGAGGGCCGTTTTTTCACCAGGATCTTTACCCCGCAACAAGGGGAACCGCTCGTCTGCTTCGGCTGAGGATTGCAGGACCCGAAATGGGATATACTCCTTTAAAATATTGTTTTTAAGCCGATTATGATCTTTTCCTACTATGGAGATCTCGTTGGTGCCCACGAAGAATTCCTGCAAAAGGCAGGCCCAATTACCAAAAGAAGTCGGATAACGAAGTATCGCGTTACCGAGCGCTCTTGTCATCTGTCGACTTTTATGACCCCAATCAGGTCTGTCCAGCAATAAAGAAAGATGATGTAATAATTTGGCCATCATTGCATTAGAAGAGGGAACCGCACCATCATACACCTCTTTTTTGCGGATGATCACGTCGCCTTGTCCCTCCTTGGTATAAAAGAAAAAAGGCGTGTCGATATCCGAAAAAGAAGCTACTATATGATTTGTTAAAGTTTCTGCCTCATGCAGCCATTTGGCATTTCCAGTCACCTCATGGAGTCCCACCAAGGCCTCTCCCAGGTAGGCAAGGTCTTCTAAAAAAGCCGGGTGACGCGCCTGCTGCTTAAAGACGTGAAACCAAGATCCGTCCTGACTACGAAAACTACGCAGCAAAAATTCCATGTTAGCAACAGCCAACTCCAAGTAATTTTCTTGACCGGTTATCGCGTATGCCCGGGTGCAGGCCTTGTTCATGAGGGCATTCCAACCCAAGATGATTTTGTCGTCTAACAACGGGCGGGTACGCTTGTCACGCACCTGCATCAATTTTTGCTTACACCCCGCCAGCCAAGCACGAAAGGCCGCTTCCTCAAGGCCTTGCTGCGCACAAAAGGCTTCTAGCGGTTGTTGAATCCACAAAATAGTGGTGTGCTCCCAGTTGCCCTCCGGGCGAACATCATAAAACGCATTGAACAAGGCAGCATCTTCGGATAACACTTCTTCGATCTCCGCTGCCGACCACGTGTAGAATTTTCCTTCCACACCTTCGGAATCGGCATCGAGGGCTGCATAAAATCCGCCATCCTCACTGAGCAGTTCGCGTCGCACAAATTCCAGGGTCTCCTGAACCACGGTGCGGTAGTTTTCGTTCTTCGTGAGCTGGTACGCTTCGGCATAGGCCACGATCAAAAGCGCATTATCATAGAGCATCTTTTCAAAATGCGGTGCCAGCCATTCTGTATCGGTAGCGTAGCGGGCAAAGCCGCCGCCCAGTTGATCGAAGAGTCCGCCTTGCATCATCTTGTCCAGTGATAGCAAGGCCTGCCGAAGCGAAGCATCCTCTTTTGTAAAATGATAATGACGCAATAAAAACAAGATCGAAAAGGTCTGCGGAAATTTAGGGGCCTTGCCGAATCCCCCCCAAGTGGTGTCGGCCTGTTGCAACATAGTGGCGGCTATTTGGGACAAGGAAGCCGAGGATACAAGACTATCATCCTCAGTCACGTTCACTCCAAAGGAATTGGATTGTTGCAAATGTGCCGTCAAGTTCTCTGCCTGTGCCAACAGCTCGTGCTTTCTATCTTTCCAGGCCTGCTGCACACCCAGTAAAGTCTCTTGCCAAGAGGGGCGGTTAAAGGCCCGCACGGGCGGAAAATAGGTGCCCCCGTAAAAGGGCTTGGCATCGGGAGTTAAAAAGATATTCAACGGCCAACCACCCGATCCACTGATCGTTTGCAACGCATCCATGTAAATATGATCAAGGTCGGGGCGCTCCTCGCGATCGATCTTGATATTGATGAAATGCTCGTTCATGATGGCAGCCGTAGCCTCGTTCTCGAAACTCTCCCGTTCCATTACATGACACCAATGACAAGCGGCATAACCGATGCTTACCAACACTGGCTTGTCCTCTGCCTTCGCGCGATCGAGGGCCTCCTCGCCCCACGGATACCAATTCACAGGGTTATGCGCGTGCTGCAGCAGATAGGGAGAGGTTTCTTTAGCCAGCCGGTTTGTAAAACGTGTGGACATACTTCGAACAACGAAGAAAATAGAAATTGGTTGGCAACTACGATTATTTCTTGGATTGACGGGCCGTCAAATACTGATCGAGAGCCGCGACCATGCTCGGTGCCTTAGGGGCAGGAGCAGTAATGGACAGTGTAAGGCCATTCTCCTCTACGGCCCGGATGGTATTGCTGCCGAAGGCGCCAATCAGCAAGTCCTGTTGCTTAAAATTGGGAAAACTGTCGAAGAGACTTCTGATACCGCTGGGCGTAAAGAAACAGATAAGGTCGTACGACTTTTTGGCGAACAACGGCTTGATATCGCAGCTTACACTACGATACATGAAACCCAGCATAAACTCGCACTGGTTGGCCTTTAACCAACTGACGATCTCGTTATCCTGCTGATTTTCGGAGCAGACATAGAGAAATTTTTCATTAGCCTTGTGCTTGGCGATCACATCGAACAAACTCTTATTGGTGCCATCGGCCCCGAAGAAGACTTTACGCTTGCGATAAAGTATAAATTTCTGTAAGTAAAGAGCTACCGCTTCGGTAATGCAGAAGTATTTGGTGTCTTGTGAAATACCCACCTTCATCTCTTCGCAAAGACGAAAGAAATGATCAATAGCATTGCGGCTGGTAAAAATGATTCCGGTGTAGGAAGCGAGATCGATCTTTTGTTTGCGAAAATCCTTGGCGGGAATGCCCTCGAGTTTAATGAAGGGACAAAAATCGAGTTCAAGATTAAATCGTTTCGCCAGCTCGAAATAAGGCGACTTTTCGCTCTCGGGGCGAGGCTGCGTAATCAAAATATGTCTGATGCTGCGCTTTGCCGCGGTGCTTTTACCCCCTTTACTACTCATATTCTCACTGGTAATTGGGTGCAAAAGTAAAAATTTTTATCCAAAATTCAGCAGGATCAGCTTGTAAATGATCAGCAAGGGAGCGATCTCGAAACCGGCCACATACAGCAAGAAGTGAAAGCCGGAGAGTTGTACTTGTTTGCGCACGACCCTAAAACTCAACAATAGGCGATACAATAACAGGGCGATCAGCACGATCCACGATAACAGAAGCGCTATAGTAAACACCGGCGTAGCCGCAAAGGCCATGACCACTACCAATGGCAATAAAAAAATGCCTGTCATCTTGTTGATAGTAAATACAGTAAAGAGGTAAGAGTCGACCGCCTCTTTAGCCCTGAATAGCCAACCCGTAAGACGAAGTATACCGTATTTGATCAGGTAGGCCGCCGCCACTGCCGACAAGAGATAACCGAACAAGATCCAAAAACTACTGAAGGGATTGTGGACTGCTTGTTCGATCCACAAACTCAAGTAGAAGCCGGCAGCGATAAAGAAAAATACATTGAGCAAAAAAGAAGGAAGTGGCGTTTGACTCAACTGCTCACTCAGGTGGCGTTGCTTAAGCGTAGTTCTAAAGAATAATCGAAAGAGATCTTGCATGTACTTAGGAAAAGCTCTTCGGATGATGGCAAAGAAAAGCACCAGCACCACCATAGCATAAAACACGCGGTCTTTGTTAACCGGTTCGTGCGCTATCATTTGCTTCGGCAGGGCAACGGGGCCTGTTATATTAAAGTAGGGATGCGCCCGAAGAGCATCGCGCGAAAAGCTGTTTAGGTATCCACCATTACTTTCTTGCGCCAAGACACCTCCACTAAAAAATATCCATCCCAGTAAAAAAAGAGATAGTCGCATCGAAGACAAAACTAATAAACCACGTGCAAAAGCGATATTTGTGGCACTATTCAATTTTTATGGCAGGCATCTATCTTCATATCCCCTTTTGCAAACAGGCCTGCCACTACTGCAATTTTCACTTTAGCACCTCACTGCGTAATCAACCGGAGCTGGTGGCTGCCCTGGGCAAAGAGATCGTGCTGAGAAAAGACTACCTGCTTGGGCAACCGATCAACACCATCTACTGGGGGGGAGGCACCCCAAGCTTACTGTCCGCAGAAGCCTTATCGCTCTTACTAAACACCCTCAAAGAATCATTTGACGTCCACAAAGAGGCCGAGATTACCCTGGAGGCTAACCCCGACGATATTAGCGAAGAAAATTGCCGTGCCTGGCAACTGGCAGGCATCAATCGGCTCAGCATCGGCGTGCAGAGTTTCAGAGAAGAAGACCTGCGTTGGATGAATCGCGCCCACTCGGCCGAACAATCGTTAAAGGGATTACAAACGGCAAGGCATTTTTTTCACAATATCTCGATTGATCTCATTTACGGACTTCCCCACCAAAGCCATGCACATTGGTTGTCTAACCTAGAGCTGGCTATCTCGCTGGGCATAGCGCATCTGTCTTGCTATGCGCTGACCGTAGAACCCAAAACCGCGCTCGAAAAAAAGATCCGTACCGGTCAATATAGCCCCGTTGAACCCGACAAACAGTCCGAGCA
>JBIIDB010000042.1:0-12515 GCA_044238505.1 Chitinophagaceae bacterium
CTTCATGCGGCACCTTCTACGGGGTCCTTTGAGATACCGGTAGATGATTTCAGGTTGCGCCAGCTATCAATTGGCAACGGTTCATCGCAGCCACTTCGGGTAAAGACGGCTTCGATCCTGCTCTGTATGAAGGGGTCCGTGGAGCTCAGGGCGGGGGAGCGAACCATCCTGCTTAAACAGGGACAGCCTGCCGCCTTGCTGATGCCCGATCAGGACATTGTCATAAAGGCCCTTTCGGACGCCTTGCTATTCAGTGCCACAACGGGTTTCCACAGCCGTTGATAATTCAGCATCCGATTTGATACAATTGAGTTAATTTTGTAACACCTTTTTCTCCTAAATCGAAACCATGAACAGCGCTATAAAATTCAGTTTGTTTACCCTGATACTCGTGTTTCTTACAACGGCCTGTAAGTTTTTGTTTGGCCCTGAGATCGCTTTTTCCGGCTTCTCTCCCGTGCTGGCAATTGCCCTGTTCTCCGGCTATGTTTTTAACAGAAGAGAGGGGCTCTTTGTGTTGCCGTTACTCTCGCTGCTGCTCAGCGATCTTTTTATTCAGGTCCTTTATCAACAAGGGGTTTTTGAATACCCCGGTGTTTACGGCGGTCAATGGAAAAACTATGTATTACTGCTGAGTGCAACCCTCCTGGGTGGACTGCTCAGGGGAAGAAGTTATCGCTCTTTGGCCGTGGGTGCAGTAGCGTCTCCCACTTTCTTTTTTATCCTCTCTAACTTTATGGTGTGGCTCTCCTCTTCAGAAGCCATCTACACCAAAACCTTCGGTGGATTGATGACTTGTTATACGGCCGGTCTTCCCTTTTACAAAAATTCTCTGTTAGGCACCTTCGTGTTTTTGCCCATCATCTTGATGCTGTTCAATTACCTGGAGCGCCGAAAGGCTTCGTTGGTACTGGCACGTTAAGCCAACCCCTCTTCGTATCCCGTATCGATCTTTAATTTTTTACCGGCCGCCGCTGCCGTAGCGAGTTGATCGCATCGGTTGTTATATTCATTGTCGGCATGGCCTTTGACCCAATGAAAGTGCAGGTGATGTTGTTGGCTTAACCTGTAAAAGATTCTCCAGAGGTCGGCATTCTTCTTTCCGCCTCTAAAATTGGTGGCCATCCATTTTTTTAACCAACCCTCTTTGACTGCTTTGACCACATACTGACTATCGGAGTAGATCTCTATGTGCAGCTCATCTTTTTTGAGCGCCTGAAGAGCAGCGATCACAGCCATCAATTCCATTCTGTTATTAGTAGTTAAGCGGTATCCTTGCGATAGTTCGAGTTGATGTGATCCGCTCATCAGAATAGCGCCATAGCCGCCTGGTCCGGGGTTTCCTTTGGCGGCGCCGTCGGTGTAAATGATGATGGGTTTTGCCATAGCAGCAGTGGCTATACTTGAAAGACGCCGGTCTTTAAGACGTCAATATCCGGATTGTGATTAGCGACAGCAATACCTTGAGCCACCAGGTGACGGGTAAGGGCCGGATCGATGATCTCGTCTACCCATAACCTTGCGGCTGCATAGTAGGGGGAGGTTTGCTTTTCGTAACGACTTTTGATATCATGCAGCAGCTTCTCCTCGGTCTGCGGATCGATGCTCTTTCCTTGTGCTTTCATAGAGGCTACCTCAATTTGCAACAGTGTTTTGGCAGCGGCTTCTCCTCCCATCACGGCGATCTTGGCCGTGGGCCACGCGTATATAAAGCGGGGATCGTAGGCTTTCCCACACATGGCATAGTTGCCGGCACCAAATGAATTGCCCATGACGATGGTAATTTTAGGGACCACCGAGTTGGCAACGGCATTGACCAGCTTGGCGCCGTCTTTGATGATGCCGGCCTGCTCGCTGCGGCTGCCTACCATAAAGCCGGTCACATCTTGTAAGAAGAGCAAGGGAATCTTTTTTTGATTGCAATTGAGAATAAAGCGGGCGGCTTTGTCGGCACTATCGTTGTAGATAACACCTCCCATTTGCATTTCTCCTTTGCCGCTCTTTACGATCTTTCGCTGGTTAGCCACGATGCCCACGGCCCATCCTTCGATACGGGCATAGCCACATACGATAGTTTTTCCGTAGGCCGATTTAAAGGGCGAAAAACTGCCTGCATCAACCAGACAATCGATGATCTCTTGTACATCATACGGCTTGCCGTCCTTCGGAAATATTCCATAAATGTCGGTAGCAGGTCGAGCGGGAGCTACCGGATTTACTCTGTCAAAACCAGCTTGCCGGGGCGCACCCAGCAGGGACATGGTTTTTTTAATATGATCCAGGCAAGCCTCCTCACTGGTAAAGGTGTAATCGGCCGTGCCACTGATCTGTGCATGCATGCGGGCACCTCCTAAACTCTCATTATCGATGTCTTCTCCAATGGCAGCCTTGACCAGGTAGGAACCGGCTAAAAAGACCGACCCGTTTTCTTCTACCATCAGTGTCTCATCGCTCATGATGGGGAGATAGGCCCCTCCGGCCACACAGGCTCCCATTACAGCGGCAATTTGGGTGATACCCATACCGCTCATTTTAGCATTGTTACGAAAGACCCTGCCAAAATGTTCTTTATCGGCAAAGATTTGATCTTGCATGGGTAGGTAAACGCCGGCACTGTCTACCAGGTAAATGATCGGGAGTCTGTTTTCCATGGCGATCTCTTGCAGCCGTAGATTTTTTTTCCCGGTGATCGGAAACCAAGCTCCTGCTTTTACGGTTTGGTCGTTGGCCACTATCACGGCTTGTCTTCCGCTGATGGTGCCAATGCCCGCTACAGTACCGCCGGCAGGACATCCTCCCTGATCCTCATACAGCTCGTATCCGGCAAAAAGCCCCAGCTCTGTAAAAGTGCTGTCTTTGTCAATGAGGTATTCAATGCGCTCACGCGCCGTTTTTTTATTTTTTGCCTTTTGCTTCTCGATCGATTTTTTTCCTCCCCCCAACCGTACCTGGGCGGCCCGTTGCTCTAGCTGGCTCAACAAGCTTCGCAAGTGGTCTTCGTTTTGGTTAAAGGTCAGGTCCATATTATTGATATTTGGTCTCGATATCAGTTAAGACTTTTAATAATCTCTCAGTAATGGGGACTTCGGTTCCTTCAAAACCTCCGTAGAAGTCGGGGTTTCGGGTACGAATGTTAGTATAGTACGCTTGTTGTTGCTCAAGGTCTTTTCGAATGGCTTGTTTTACTTTGCCGGCCAATTCTTTCAGACCCGCCTTGTAACAAGCCTCCAAATAGATAAGTGCGGTCTGGTTATGACTATTAAAGCGACTCACCATGGCGTAGGGGAGGGTCTCGGTCGAAATGCCTTTTTCGACTTTCTCAATCAGTGTCTTGGCCTCGACTGTTTTGCCGGCATCGGCCAGGTTACCGGCTGCTTCTGCAAAGATCTCTCTGATGTTCAGCAGATGGCGGCGATTTTCCTCATCCATATACATCCCTTTTCTGTCGGCGCCTCCAAAGCGATACTTTTCATTGAGGTTTTTATAGATCACGGCCAGGTTATTGTCACGAATGGGTGTTCCACCCAGCCCATTGGCACGCATCGATTGATCGGCCACCCATCTCATCTGTGCGTATTGAGGCACTACCGGCACCAGCCGATACGCCAGGCCTTCTTTACGCAAGAAGGGGCCAAAGCCCAGCTCTCCGAAAGGAGAGGTAAAATAGATCGGCCGTTTCCATTTGTTGGCCGCAATTATATTCAGGATCATCAGTTCGTTCTTAACGAGTGCTCTTTTGGGTAACTCAAAGGCGAAATCGGCAAGAACGGTGTCTTCGGCATTGACCGTTCCATTCTGCAGTACTGTTGCTTTATCGACGGGCACTACCACGCGACTTACCGGTATCATGTTAAGTGGCTCTCCTCGGGTATTATCCATCCGAGAGGGATCGTCACTTCCTACATAGTTTTTCATCACATCATAAAGGTCATAGAATGCTTCTTGGTCTATGCCGGCCACAGGGTTATAGAGTACATAGTTTCGGGTATTGCCCTGTACTTTAGCCGTCTCCCAGATTAAATCGATGGAGTCGGCATCGTTTATTTTATAGCGAAGTTGATTGATATACCAGTCAATGCCCAGTAGGCTGTTGTTGACCACGCGTATATCGGTACGAATGCCTTCTACTTCCTGCGCATACCAAAGCGGGTATGTGTCATTGTCGCCGAATGAAAATAAGATGGCATTAGGAGCGCAACTCTCCAGGTAATTCCTGGCCAGGTCGGGAGCTGTAGTCTTATGGCTTCGGTCGTGATCGTTCCAGTTTTGATTGGCCATTAGTGCTGGAACTGCCAGACAGCAGGCAGTGGTAAGCGCGATCAAAAGAGGTTGTTGACGTCCTTGACCTGTTATCTTACCCAGTAACCAACTGAGTCCTGCTCCCAGTAAAGCAGCCATGGCGGCGGCCCCCAGGGCGTTTATCATGGCTCCTTGGCCGCTGCCCGGAAAGCAGCTCATGAATGTTACCAGAAAAGCCAGTCCAGGTGTATAAAAGAGAAAATCGCGATAGTGAGCCTTTGATAGTTTTTTAGAGGCGATCTGCACCAATGCGATCAGCGCTAGTCCTATCCATAGGGCAAACGCATAGAAAGATCCTACATAGGCGTAGTCACGCTCGCGGGGCTGATTGCCTGGTTGGTTCAGGTAGAGGACAACGGCGATACCCGTAAAGAAGAACAGTAAGAAACTGACAATCCAGTCCTTTCGATTTTGAAGGTATTGGTATACGCATCCGATAATACCCAGTATAAAGGGGAGTAAGAAAAAGTAGTTGGTGGCCCCATTGTGCCGAATACTGTCGGGGAGTTTCGATTGATCGCCCAGCCGAGCGTTATCGAGCAAGCTGATACCCGTTACCCAGTTGCCATCCCGCTTGTTGCCCATTCCTTGAATATCGTTTTGCTTACCCGAGAAGTTCCACATAAAATATCGCCAGTACATCAAGCTCATCTGGTAGCTGAAGAACCAGTTGATGTTATCGCCGTAGGTGGGTGGTTCATAGGCGCCACTTTCACGATCTTGGCCCAGCCCGAGCCACTCGGCATAGAACTGTGCGTGATATTGATCGTCACTGGAATCCCAAATACGTGGGAAAAGTTGTTTGACCTCGCTGCTGAAATTATATTCTTTACTTCTTCCGATGGGTAAATAGCGATCGGCCCCCTTTACATATTTCATTTCGCTTTCGATAAAGGGTTCGCCTGCTACCAGGTCTTTCGAAGGATCGGCAGCAAAATGAGGCCCATATACTAGCGGAGCGCTTCCGTACTGTTCACGGCTAAGGTAGTAGACCAGGTTGATAGGGTTGTCTACATTATTCATGTCAATGCCGGGATTGGCATTCGATCTGATAAGGGCCGTAAAATACATGCAATAGCCTAACATCATGAATGCATAACACCAAAGAGAAAGCTTGAGTATGCGAAGGGCGACGGGTTTAATAAAGTAGCCCATGGCTCCTGCCGCAGCTGCCAAAACCAATACCCCCGTAAACTTTACTCCATCTCCGGGAACAACCACCAATGGTGTTAACAGTAAGAATAAGAACGCTACTGACCAACCTGTCAGCAAGGCCGGTTTAAGGCTGCTCTCCTTAAAGCGAAGGGCCAAGATAACCAGCGCTGTTAAGGCCAAAAAGTAAAAGGCGAAGCCCGAAAAGAAGGGTAGCCCCAAGGTGTTAACAAAGAAAATATCAAACAGACCGGCCGCTTTCATAGAGTATTGAATAACGCCCACTTGTACCAATCCCGTAATGGCGCAGCCGATCAGAAAGGCATAGATGGCACCTTTGGTCGAGGTCTTGTAGCGGCGGTAGTAATAGATCATCACAATGGCCGGAATGGTTAACAGGTTCAGCAGGTGTACCCCAATGGAGAGACCCATCATAAAAAACAAAAACACAATCCAACGATCGGCTTGCATTCGTAATACAGGATCGATGCTGGCTCGTTCATCGGCTTGTTCCCATTTGAGCATGGCCCAAAAGACCAGGGCTGTAAAGAACGAGGAGAGGGCATATACTTCTCCCTCTACGGCACTAAACCAAAATGAATCAGAGAATGTATAGGCCAAAGCACCCAAGGCACCGGCCGCAAGGGTAGTGATCGTTTGTTGCTGCGTTAGTTCTTCGCCGGCACCTACAAACAGTTTTCTGCCGAAATGCGTGATACTCCAAAATAAAAATAAAATAGTGGCGGCACTGGCCAGTGCACTCATAAAGTTGACGGCACTGCCCGCTGTCAGCGGGTTGTCGCCGAACAGAACAATAAAAAATCTGCCGAGCAGTACAAACAGCGGTGCGCCGGGAGGATGCGGTAGTTGCAAGCCTTTGGCGCTGGCAATAAACTCTCCGGTATCCCAGAGGCTTCCTCTCGCCTCGCGGGTGAGTACATAAGTTGCCAATGCGATCAAAAAGATGAGCCAGCCGCTGAGGTTGTTTGCTTTGCGAAATGTCATGTGTCGGGTGATTTTGCTATAGGCAAAAATAGGGGATAGGAGGGTAAGTTTTGGTTAATTCGGGCAGACGGTCTTAGGGGGCCACTACTGAAAATACACGCGTACCGTCTGGTAGGCCAGCTGGCTTTGCCGGCTTCTCTCCGAAAAGCCCTTTAATCCAAACAGACCGGCAGCATTTCCTTTGTTAATCGCAATCTCGAGATAACCGGCGCTATTAAAAAAGGCCAGTTTTTCTCCCTCGGCTACATCGGCATAGCTTTCGCTGAGCTGCTCTATCGTTTCGTCGCCTCTAAAAACGATCTTGAATCCCCGACCTTTTCTGTTTTCTTCGAATTGGGTGCGCGTGATGTTGACAATTACATTTTCGAAGCCGTCAATAAAAATGATCTGCCCTTCTATGTATTGCTGTTCGATGGTGGGGCGAAGGTGTTTTTTTTCTGCAAAACTGATGTCGGGTCTTCCGATAGAGAGGATCGGTTCTCCTTTACTTAACCGATCTACGACTTGTCCCATTACGCCGGTCACTTGCAAGGTGGTGCGGGGCGTGCCCTCGTCGAGGGGGATTCCCATGACAATCTCGGGTGTCTCTTCGAGTATCATGCTCAGTAAGCCATTATCGGCACAGATAAAATAGTGCTCTTGATGAAAGGCCAGCAGCAGCTGCTTTGGTTGGGTGCCAAATAAGTCGACCATGATCAGGTGAAAGGTGTGCGGCGGAAAATGTCGAATAGCACTACGGCAAACATAGGCGGCCTGCGTATAGTTGAAAGGAGGGATGTTGTGCGAGATATCGATCAGCTGAAAGTCGTTGCTCAGTTGCAGCAGTTGTGCTTTGATAGCGCCAACCAGGTAATCGGGGCTTCCAATGTCTGAAGTAAGGGTTATCAGGGCCATACCTATTGGATCAACTTTCCTTTTTTAAAGAAAAAGCGGTGCACCAGCTTATCGGTCAGTTGCGGAAACAGTTTATTCATCCACACCGTTCTGATGCCTGTGAACGTGAGGACAAGCGTGCGCTTGCGTAGCGCAATGGCCTTTAGGATATGACCGGCACATGCATCGGCAGACATCATCTTGCTTTCGTTCATGGAGGTTTCGCCGTGTGCCTCGGCCTTTTCGTTCAAAGCGGCCTGTCGGATATTGGATGTGGTAAAACCCGGGCACACCCACATTACATGCACGCCCTGGTGCAACAATTCGGTACGCAGTGACTCCAGCCATCCCTGCAACGCGAACTTGCTGGCCGAGTAACCGGTTCGTCCGGGCAACCCTCGGTAACCCGCAATGGAGGATACCCCGACTATGACGCCCTTTTGTTGCGTAAGGGAGGGCAATGCGTATTTGGTGCAGTACAGGGCGCCATAGAAATTAACATCCATCAGCTTTTTGATAACGTCTATCTCTGCGTCTGCAAACAAAGCGCGCATAGAAATACCGGCATTATTGATCAGGATGTCGATCTGTCCAAAGGTCTGTATGGTGCTTTCGATAAAATGGCGGCAGTCGTTCTCTTTACTTACATCGGCTACCACGGTCAGCAGTGCAGCGCCCGCGTTCTCGGTCTGCAGCTGGTAGAGCTTTTCTTGGTTACGGCCGCAGGTCGATACGCTGGCTCCTTGTGCCAGCAAGGCTTGAACCAAGGCTTTGCCGATTCCATCGGTGCCGCCGGTTACCGCAACTACTTTGTTATTGAAGCTTTGCTCCATAGCCTCCCTTTTTACAAACCTACTTTAAAAAAGAAGAAAATGAGTTGATAAATCGATCTAAAAAGTTTTGGTACATAGGGGTATGGGGCTTATTTTTGCACTCCCAAAAACGAGGTTGATCTCGTAGCTCAGTTGGTAGAGCACAACACTTTTAATGTTGGGGCCCTGGGTTCGAGTCCCAGCGGGATCACCAAAAAGCCGTCTTTCGAGACGGCTTTTGTTTTATCAACAAGTTTTTTTCGAAAGTTGATCTTTCTGTTGTTGCAGGGACTTTTTGTAAAGAATGGGAATAGTAGGACCAGCTACTGCTATGATGTTAGGCCTGTGCGGCGAGTGCCATGCTCATTTGTTGCATGACCTGCTTATCGGTCATGTCTTGCGCCAGGCAAAGCATGTTTAAAAATGCTTTTTGTCCGGAAATGCCGTGTCCGATTATCACAGGCTTGGAAACGCCCAACACAGGAGTGCCACCGTAATTCTCAAAATTAAAGCGGTCAAAATAGGGATTCTTCAGTTGTTGGTTGTGGGCGATGTCGTAGAGCGATTCGGCCATCTTTAGGATGATGTTACCGGTAAATCCATCACAGACCATCACATCGGCTTTGCCGGTGAGCACATCTCTTCCTTCCACGTTTCCTATAAAACGGATCTGTTTATTCTCTTTGAGCAGGGGATGAGTGGCCTGGGCCAGGGCATTGCCTTTAGTCTCTTCTTCGCCCACATTGATGAGGCCTACCGAAGGGTTTTCGATACCCAGCATCACTCTTGCATAGACCGACCCCATAATGGCAAATTGATTGAGTAGCTCGGGTTTGCAGTCTGCGTTAAGCCCGACGTCGAGGAGCAGGGCCGTTCCCCCGTCTATTTTGGGGATGATCGTAGAGATGGTCGGGCGAATGACCCCTTCGAGCGCTTTGATGCTAAAGTGCGTTCCTACCAGCATGGCGCCTGTATTACCGGCGCTCAGAAAAGAGTCGATCTTTCCTTTAGAAAGCCAGCCAAAACCCACAGCGATCGAAGAGTTGGGTTTTTCTTTTAGTGCTTTGGTCGGGTGCTCATGCATGCCGATCTGTTCGGGCGCATGCACAAGGGTGATAGGTGTTAAGGATACCTGCTCTTGCTGCAGCAGGGGCAACAAAATGGCTTCGTCGCCAAATAGACAGAGGGAGGTGTTTGGGAAGCGTTCTTGAAATGCTTTTACGCCTTTTACGGCCTGAACGGGGGCAAAGTCCCCGCCCATCATATCAATACCGATAACCATGAATTACTTGGCCTTCAGGGGTGCTTTTTCAGCAACCAGCTTTCCTTTGTAATAAAGCTTACCCTCGCTTACATGGGCGCGGTGACGCAGGTGCGTCTCTCCCGTAGTGCCATCGTTGCTGATGGTGGCGGCAGTCGCTTTATAGTGAGTGCGGCGTTTGGCACTTCTTTGCTGGCTGTGTCGGCGTTTAGGATTTGGCATAAAACAACTTTAAGAGAATTATGAAAGGTCTTTGAATTTATCGAGTCCTTTCCAGATAGGATTTTCTTTCTTTTCCGGAGAAGGGGTGTCTTCTAATTTTTTGAGCAGCTCGCGAGCGGTCTTATTACAAAAGGGACCATCCATTTTTTCGAATGAGCAGGTCTTTTGCATGGGTAAACTGAGATTGATGAACTCATAGATCCAATCCTCCAAATTCAGGTGGCTTTCGCCCCGACCGATGTAGTAAACGTCTGGGTCTTCTTCTTGTTCGTTCATCAACGCAGGTTCTTCTACCATTTTGACGGTGATCGTAAATTCATCCCAAAGTTCCAACGGCAGATCGCTATTGCAGCGGTCGCAGGTCACTTCGAGTTTTCCACCGATCTCAAAGGTGAGAAGCATAAAACTCGGTTGCTTTTCTAACTGCAGCTTGATTTTGGCCAGGCAGTGGCGAAAATCTTGCTGTTGAAAGGCTGCAAAGAACTTATCGCTGATCTCGTAGTGAAACTCGTGAACTCCGGGCTTTAACCCCACGAACGCTATGTCGTACTCCCGTCGACGGCCCATAGGACAAGTTTTCAGCGTGCGCAAAGGTAAGGGATTTATCTGAAAAATACCCGGTGAATATTTCGTTATTTTGCCTCGGATCAACCCTTTAAATCGCTGGTTTTGAGTAAAGTAAACTATACGGTCTGTCAAAACCGAATCAGCCTTGTTTTTGAGAGGCTTATGAAGAACAGGGCTTGGGTGTTGCTGGTATTACTCGCGCTGGGTATCCGGTGGGCCGCCTTTTATCCGCACTGGGTAGAAAAGTATTACAGCAGTTTATTTTTTCCGGTATTCTCACAGTGGCAGCGGGTCTTACTGGGTTGGATTCCCTTTAGCATAGGCGATCTGTTCTATGGCTTATTGGTTTTATTGGTATTGTTCAAAACCATGGGTCTTTTCCGTGATCTCTATCGAAAACAAGTAACCCGTAGTTATGTGGTAAAAGGGGCTCAGCAATTCATCTTTTTATTCTTGCTTGTCTACGTATTTTTTAATCTTTTTTGGGGGTTAAATTACAGCCGGGCCGGTATTGGGTACCAACTGGATATTCGTCCGGATAGTGCCACTGTAGAAGAGCTGGACCAACTTGCCTTATCGCTGCTATCGAAGGCATCAGCTAATCGCTCGTTGATCGGCTCTCAAAAAACAGTGATGCGCATAAAGAAACAGGCGCTTTTTTCACAGGCCATGCAACAATACCGCGGTAGCCATCAACCCTATTCTTTTGCCGCTACAGCCACTGCTTCGGTAAAGCCCTCGTTGTATAGCTATTTGGGTAATTACCTGGGATTTCAGGGGTATTATAATCCTTTTAGCGGAGAGGCACAGGTCAATACCACCATCCCCGTAGTGCTGCAGCCCTTTGTAACCTTACACGAGCTTGCCCACCAAGTCGGATATGCCAAAGAAAGTGAAGCCAATTTTGTCGGATACTTGGCAGGGAAAGATCATCCTGATCCGTTGTTCAGGTACTCCGTTTATCTTGAGTTATTTCGGTATGCTCAAGCGGAATTGTACCGTCTGGATAGTACGCGCGCCATAGGGATAGCTAAGACTATTCCGCCCTCCATCAAAAGCGATCTGCAAGCGATCCGTCGTTTTTACCTGCAGTATCAAACCCCGGTGGAGCGTATCATTATGCAGGGGTATGATTATTTTTTGCAAGCCAACGATCAACCACAGGGTACCCGAAGCTATCACCAAGTGGTGGGGTGGGTCATCGCACTGGTACGTAAAGAGGGGTTAGCGGCACTATAAAAAGAGATGACGGTGCTCAAGAAGAGGGGCTCACCGGTTGTTGTATTTCTGTTTCGTTTTTTGGGGGTGGTGGTGCCCGCTTGGTTTCACATCAGAATTTATTCTTCCACATCATGCTTTCTACCGGACGATCGGGTTGGTTGCTGTACTTGGAATTTTTCTTTTGGTTGTAGGACACCTGAATGGGACCCTCCACCGGAAAATAGATCAGCTGTCCGATCGGCATGCCTTTATACACTTTTACCGGCTGCTTTACAGAGATCTCCAGCGTCCAGTTGCCACAAAAGCCCACATCTCCTTTGCCGGCCGTTGCGTGAATGTCGATGCCCAGTCGACCTGTGGAGGATTTGCCCTCTAAAAAGGGTACATGCGCATGCGTTTCGGTGTATTCTTCGGTTACACCGAGATAAAATATATGCGGATAAAGTACGATCCCGTCATCGGGTATTTCAAAATAATCAATCTGGTTATGCTTCTTGGCATCGATCATGTGCTCCTTGTACGTGGCTAGCGTTTTTCCCAAGTGTACATCATAGGAGTTACTACCCAGGCATTCCGGGCGGTAGGGGCTGATCTTGATGGTACCTTTTTCTATTTCTTCGAGAATTCTGCTGTCGGAGAGGATCATAGTAGTATCTTCGGTTAGGAGCCGGCAAAATAACTAGGATTCTTGCTACAATGCCGATTATTTTTCAACAAACCCCCTGTCCGCAACTGCAGATAGCCGTCTGGCATATCAGCGAGCCACTTTCTTTTTTTGAACAGCAGGTTTTTTCTGAGCGAACCATTGAGCATCCACAGGTAAGAGCCCGTCACTTGGCGGCCCGTCACCTGCTGTTGCAACTGAGGCCCTCCTTCTCACTCAGCAATCTGGTGGTAGCTGATTCGGGTAAGCCTCTTGTCGCCGACGGCTCTTTTTATTTTTCATTGAGCCACTGTGCCAATCATGCGGCCGCCATCGTTTCTACGGCGGGATCCGTAGGTATAGACCTGGAGCCATCCGGGGACCGGATCTTTAGGATTCGCCATAAATTTTTAAGTGATGAAGATCAGGCTTATTTACAGGCTGCCGCGGGACTATCCCA
>JBIIDB010000043.1:0-12501 GCA_044238505.1 Chitinophagaceae bacterium
CTTACACGGCCGGCCGTAATACCTCCATTGGCGCGGGTATTGCCATTACTGACCCCCACTACATCGGCATTGGGCCCACGCTCTTCCCAATTCAATGCGCTTAATCGCAACTGACGAGCCGTTTCTTTGGCCTGTTCGGTCGCAAGTTTGGCAGTCAGTAATTTCTGCCAGGGTACGCGACCGGTAGACAGCTCGCGTGTCATTTCAATTTCTTGGCGGATGGCCTCCTCGGGGCCATCATATTCTCCCTCTTCCTCTTCGCCATACGGTGAGGAAAGTTGACAAGAAAACAAAAGAACGGCACACAATAAGGTGGCCATATAGGCGGGAAAGCGCAGGGTTGCAGATTTCGGCATGAAGGTGGTGAATTAAGGGTAACCGAAAATAAGCAAATAGCAGAAACCGGCAGGGAGAATCTGAACGTAAAAGAAGGCGGACGACTGTTGGCAAGCCAGCGCCGGTGAACCCGCGCACTGGCAACGCTGCTAGCGGGCGGCGATCATCGAGATCTCCACATTCACAAACTTAGGCAGGGCCGATACCTGAACGGTTTCACGGGCCGGAAAATCGGCCACAAAGAAGCTGCCATACACCTCGTTTACTTGGGCAAACTGGTGCATATCGGTCAAAAAGATGGTGGTCTTGATAACATGACTGAAGTTCATCCCGGCAGCATCCAAAATAGCCTGCAGGTTCAGCATAACCTGGCGGGTCTCAGTAGCGATATCTTTATTATTGAGTTGGCCGGTTACGGGATCGAGGCCGATCTGACCGGAGATGAATAATTCATCGCCTTTTAAGATGGCCTGATTATAAGGTCCGATAGGAGCCGGAGCCTTGGTGGTATTGATAATGGTCTTGGGCATAAACAATTTTTTTAGCGCCGTTTTAAGGAGTGCTGTTATTTGATAGGCGAATTTAGGTTTATACGCTTTCTTTGCAAAAAAAGACGCCATGCGTATTGCCGTGGTCGCTACCGAAGCGCAGCAACAAGAATGGATGGCCCAAGCCATCAGCGATACCGTATCGATCGTGTGGCTTCGCGAATCCACTGCCGTAGAAGGGGCCGAGGCCTATCTCAACCTGCGGGCCGAAGAAGAGTGGCTGCATCAACCCATACCCGACTATCTTCCCTCGCTGGTGATCGTGAGTGCCGTGGTATCGGATGGCACTGACTGGCCGGCGCATTTTATTCGTATCAATGGCTGGCCCGGATTTTTAAAGGGGGCCTTGCTCGAGGCAGTCGCAGGAAACGCATCGCAACAACAGGCAGCGGCGCAACTGCTAAAAGACTGCGGACGCCAAGTAGAATGGGTCAGCGATCAAACGGGTTTTATCGGTGCTCGTATTGTAAGTGCCATTATCAATGAGGCCTATCTGGCCTTGCAAGAAAAAGTGAGCAGCAAAACAGATATTGATACCGCCATGAAGCTGGGTACGAACTACCCCATGGGTCCCTTTACCTGGGCCACAGCGATCGGCGTAAAAAATGTATACCGCCTACTTAAAAAGCTTTCCATCGAACAACCGCGGTACACGCCGGCTATGTTACTTAAAGAGGAGGCTGAACAATAATGGCGTTATTGCTCCATATCGATACAGCGCTGGAGGTAGCTTCTGTGGCACTTTCTGCCGATGAACAGTGCGTCGGTTCACTAACGAATGCTATACAAAACGATCATGCCGCTTGGTTACATACCGCGATAGATGAATTATTGAAAAAATATAATTATGCCATGCGCGACCTGGATGCCGTTTCCGTAACAACCGGACCAGGATCATATACCGGTCTTCGGGTAGGACTCTCAACAGCCAAAGGCATCTGCTACGCTTTACAAAAGCCGCTGCTCACCGTATCCAGTTTACAATTACTGGCATCCGTTGCCAAAGAAGCCTCTGTTGCTACCGAAGATGTCAGGAGCGCTATGCCACCCGTACGATCGTCAAACACAACATCGTTAGCACAGGTCGAAGCATTCTCCGATGCCACTATGCTGATCTGTCCGATGATCGATGCCAGACGAATGGAGGTTTATTACGCCCTCTACGATCAAACCCTTAGAGAGCTTTCTGCACCTGCTGCCCTGATTCTCGACGAAACAAGCTTTACCGATATACTAAGCAGCAAAAAAATTATTTTCTGCGGCAACGGAATCGAAAAATTTAAGAAAGTCTGCCCGCATAATCATGCAATTTTTAGCGAGGTAATGGCCGGCGCTTGCGAAATGACGACACTTGCTTTTAAAAAATATGTTAAAAAAGAGTTCGCAGATCTGGCCTACAGCGTGCCTTTATACGTAAAAGAGTTTGATCCACGCAAATAAAATATAAATTTTTCGTCATATGTAGATCCGGGTATAGTTCGTACAACTTTATCGGGTAAATTTGCATCCATGATGAGTAATTATTCGCTTACACTCTCCTATCCCGAACACAAAGAAGGAACATTAAAAATAGATTTGCTCGAGCTGAAAAAGGCTGCCATTATTCTACGCGCGCTAAATCATAAATTGAGACAGCAGATCTTGCGACTGATCGATGAGAATAACAAGATTACCGTTACGGATATCTATATAAAACTTCGATTGGAGCAATCGGTAGCCTCGCAGCATTTAGCCATTCTACGAAAAGCAGGCTTTGTAAAAACATCGCGCGAAGGCAAATACATTTATTACTCGATCAACCCTGAACGGCTCAACGAAGTAATGCGCTACACGTCTCAGCTGCTTACGCACCAGTAAGGAAAGCTGCGCTGCCCGGTAAAAACAGCGCCTAAGTCTGGCACTGCTTGCCTAAAAAAAGAAGAATTTTCAAGCGCCGGTATACAGCTTATACGAAGGCTGTAGGGCATGTCGCCACCGACGGTGGCTCCATAAGTAATTGGCCGGATCGGCCTTTACGACACGTTCCACTTCGCATTTATATAAATAGGTCAAATGCTCCGCCGTATAATTGCGGGGATGCTCACAAATTAAACGGGTACTGAATCGGTAGTGCCCCCTGCGTACACGTTCCATCTGAAACATCACCATAGCTGCATTATGCTGAATAGCCCCTTTAGCAGGGCCGGTAAAAAAAGGAGCAGGCCTGTCGAAAAAGGGCATCCAAAGTGCCTGATCGGGTTTACCCGGATTTTGATCGGCTCCTAATGCGAGTACCGAGGGGCGAGAAAAGATCGATTCTTTTTTTTCAGCGAACTGATTGGCCGAGACCGCATGGCCGCCCAACCGGGTGCGCTGCCATAAAAATAAACGGTCCATCACTTTACTGCCGATCGGTCGGTACACAAAATAGAATGGATGTTTAAAAGCTACCGGTAACGTAAGATTGATAAACTCCCAGTTAAACTGGTGAGCCACCATCAACTGCACTGAACGACCTTCGGCCAGTAGTTGTTCCACTTCGCGCAAGTCGAGCGTTACGCGACGAAGGGCCCCTTTGTTCGACAACGAGAGCATCTTGATCGACTCTAAGAATGTATCGGTAAATCGCAGATAGAATTCTTTAGCTAATTTTTTGCGTTCGCCTTCGCTCTTATCCGAAAAAGCAATAGCAAGATTCTGTAGAACCACTTCTTTACGGTATCCTATCACATTATACAATAACCGAGCCACCCCCCAACTCAACGCATGAAAAAAGGCAAAAGGCAAAAGAGAAAGCACCCACAATACGGCTCGGGTTATCGGATACATGCGACAAAGATAACTCCGAAAATCCCGAAATGATCCGTTGCCGAAGCAAGGCCAGATAAAACACGCCAACGGAAGACCCCTGGTTAAACCCTGGAATACTTTGTTACAGAACAATATTTTGAACCAACTCGCTCTTGTCAGGATAATCGGTGTTATAGTGCAGGCCGCGACTCTCTTTTCTAAAATGCGCCCCCTTGACGATCAGATAGCCCACGGTGATCATATTGCGCAGCTCCAGCAGTTGAGGAGAAAGTGTGCTGCCCTGGTAGAGTTGCTCGGTCTCTTCCCAAAGCAGATCGAGTCTTCGCAGCGCCCGCTGCAAGCGTACATCGTTACGAACGATACCCACATAATCGCTCATCAACAGTTGCAACTCTTTTAGACTTTGCGTAATCAGGATCATCTCCTTGGGATCAGTAGTACCCTTTGCATTCCAGTCGGGAATATATTTAGGAGTAGAGATGTTTTCTATCTGGGCAGCCGCTTTTTCGAAACAACGATGGGCAAAGACCATCGCCTCGAGCAGTGAGTTACTGGCTAAACGGTTGGCCCCGTGCAATCCGGTACTGGCACATTCACCGCAGACGAACAAGCGGTGAATAGAACTTTCGCCCCATTCATTAGATTTTACACCGCCACAGCTATAATGTGCCGCCGGGGCAACCGGTATCATTTGCTTTGAAACCTCAATGCCGATCGAAAGGCATTTTTGGTAAATAGTCGGAAAATGAGAATTGAACAGGACTGCATCGATCGAACGACAATCGAGCCAAACATGCTCGGTACCCGCTTTTTTCATTTCGGCATCAATGGCGCGAGCCACAATATCGCGGGGTGCCAGATCTTTTCGGGCATCATAGCGCTCCATAAAGGCCTCACCCTTATGATTTCGCAGAATAGCGCCTTCGCCACGAACCGCTTCGGTAATTAAAAACGCTTGCCCGCGCAAGCCGGGCTCGAACAGCGCTGTGGGATGAAACTGAATAAACTCCATGTTCTCGATGCGGCCCTTGGCCCGATAGACCATCGCCACACCATCTCCGGTAGCAATAGCGGGGTTGGTGGTGGTGCGATAGACCTGCCCGTTTCCGCCACTGGCCAGCACGGTGATGCCCGCCAGTATTTTCTCGATCTTCTTTGTTTCGAGATTCAGCGCATATACACCGTAGCACTCAATGTCTGGGGTTGATTTAGTCACTAAATAACCCAGATGATGCTGCGTGATAATATCGATCACGAAACAGTGCTTTATCACCTCTATGTTCTTATACTGACACAAAGCTTGTAGCAAAGCCCGCTCCATCTCCATCCCCGTTACATCTTTGTAATGTAAAATGCGATGTGCAGAATGTCCGCCCTCTTTTCCTTTTTTGTATTCTCCAATGTCGTTACGATCGAAGCGGGCACCCCATTTGATGATCTCTTCTACACGCTGCGGACCTTCTTCTACGACCATGCGTACGATATCCTTATTGCAAAGCCCATCGCCGGCAATCAGGGTGTCCTCGATATGTTTTTCGAAACTATCTTCTTCGCCATTGCCAACGACGGCTATCCCCCCTTGCGCATACTTAGTATTGGTCTCGTCAGCCGCCGCCTTGGTGATCACTTTGATGGTACGATCCGGAAAACGCTGCGCAGTTTTGATGGCAAAACTAAGTCCGGCTATTCCTGAACCAATCACTAAAAAATCTGTCTGCGACATTGAAAAAAATTTAGGATAAAAAATAAGCCGACCCCTTTTCAAGATGCCAGATCGGTAACAAGCCCTGCCGGCACATCCGCCGATGGGAAAATAGCCGCTTGGGTAAGCCATCCCACTGGCCGGTCTGGTGGAACGAGGAGCTACCGTACCGGCTCTACCCAGGCATCGTTCTCGCGCAATAAGTTAATGAGCTCATCGACTGCTACCTCGCTATCTACATTTCGCTTGACGATCTCTTTTCCTTTATACAAGGTGATCTTTCCGGGACCACTCCCCACATATCCAAAATCGGCATCAGCCATTTCGCCGGGCCCGTTAACGATACAACCCATAATAGCGATCTTGACACCTTTAAGGTGATGTGTTACCGCTCTGATCTTAGCAGTGGTCTCTTGCAGATCGAACAACGTGCGGCCGCAACTGGGGCAACTGATATACTCTGTTTTCGAGATGCGTGTTCGTGTTGCCTGTAAAATACTAAAGGCCGTATTGTTGGTAAACTGATGAATGTCGCTGACCGGCAAATACGTTCTTCCCTTTACCTGTATGTTTTGCATCGAAGCTTCGGTGCGGTAGCCAAGAGAAATACCATCCCCCATTCCATCGAGCAGCAGTGCACCGGTCTCGATCGCAAAATGAATAAGGTGCTCATCGGGGGTTTTGCCAACACTATCACAAACTAATACGACCGGATTGTGAATAGCGCGCTGTTGCAGCTCCATCAACATCCGACGAACAGACTGCATCGCATTTTGGTTAGTACTGCTCAGACACAGTACAGCGGTCTTATCGTTAGCCGCACTTTCCAAAAACGTATAATCGTTGATACTGGTGGCATCACTATAGCAATCGAGCATCACAAAATTTAACGTGGGGCTCTTTACAGCGGCGGCGGCATATCCGCTGGCAGCAAAAAGCGGATAATAACTATCGGAAGCAGCCTGTTGCCACGCATCCGGAAATACGATCACTTTAAGCGTACCGGGCAGCGGAAAATGGAGTAGCTGATGGCCGGTAAAAACAAAATCGGCCGCGGCATCACCAATAGTCCATTTATCAGTATGCGGATCGTAGCTATAGCCGATGCTCTGCAAATGATCGGGTGTGATTTGTTCTATCTTACTCAGATCGCTGATGACCACCGGTACTTGTCCGCCTCCGATGCGATCGACAGCAAAACTATTTCGCCGCTTGTATTCAAAAGGGGAATAAGGAATTGTATCCATAGCAGGGATCACTCCCGAGACCGGCTGTTGATACCGCTTGACAATATCGCGACAGACCGGAATCTCCAATTCGGGATCTTCGGTAAGCGATACGCGGATAGTATCACCCAGTCCGTCTTCCAATAAAGTACCAATACCCGCCGCACTTTTGATACGACCATCCTCGCCGTCTCCGGCCTCGGTCACGCCCAGATGCAAGGGATACGCTTCGCCGAACTCATTAAACATAGTTTGCACCAGCAGGCGATAGGCTTGCACCATCACTTGCGGGTTGCTACTCTTCATGCTGAGCACAATATTGTGAAACGATTCATCGCGGGCAATACGTAAAAATTCCATGGCACTCTCTACCATACCTATGGCGGTGTCGCCATAGCGACTCATAATGCGATCGCTGAGTGAACCATGGTTGGTGCCGATGCGCATGGCGGTGCCTTCTTGACGACAAATGCGTACCAAGGGCGTAAAGCGTTCTCTGATACGGTCAATCTCCTCTTGATATTCCTTATCGGTATACTCGATCTGTTCAAACTTTTTCTTGTCTACATAATTACCCGGATTCACTCGCACTTTCTCTACAATACGAGCCGCGATCTCTGCTGCATTAGGAGTAAAATGAATATCGGCGACCAGCGGCACTTTGTAGCCACGCTTGTGGAGTTCTTCGCGAATAACCTTAAGATTCTCTGCTTCTTTTTTGGAAGGAGCCGTAATGCGAACCAGCTCGGCACCAGCCTCTATGCAGCGGATCGTCTGCTCTACCGTAGCCAATGTATTCATGGTATCGGTAGTGGTCATAGTTTGCACCCTGATAGGATGTCCGTTACCCAATAGCAGATCGCCGATCTTGACCTCGCGGGTGATCAATCGTTGATATTGCGTTAATGAGGGTGCGTACAGTTGCATCGATTACATATTACCTTTAAAAAATCCCAGCACGGTTAAAATATCAGTCAGTAATTGCTTGCGCTTTTCTGGCTGCAGTGGATCAGTGGCAGGAGTTTCGGTATTGAGTACAAAAAAGTAAGGATGATTGTTTTCTTCGACCCAACCGATAACCCAATTAATGCTATTACCATTGGGGGCCGTACCCGTACCGGTCTTATAAGCCAGTCGATACAAAGAGTTACTTTCCATCAGCATAGCACGCTGGACCATCTCCTGATACGTTCTAAAGAAAGGAAGCTGGTTAAAATAGAGTCGCTTGACCAACCCAAGCTGCGCATCGGGGGTCAGCCGGATAGAATTATCGAGCCAAAAAGTATCGACCGCACTCTTTATACTGACTGTATCGGTATCGTTCATGGCGCCATATCCCATAGAGTCTAGCCAGAACTGCATGGTGTCTTTGCCGATGCGACGAGCTACTTCTTGATAGTAAGGAACGGCCGACACCCGAAAAGCGCGGTACATGCTCAGATCTTGGTTCCACTCCGGGTTAGATCGAACCACCCCATCCCAGGTAATGATCATAGAATCGCTGCTGATCTTACCCGTTTGCAGCCCGATCAGGGAATTGACGATCTTAAAGGTGCTGGCCGGCAAATAAGCGCTGTCACGAAAACGAGTCAAATTGTGAATGGTAAATCCGGTGGTACCGTTATCCATCAACCCAAAACATCCTTGAACATGGTAGGCAGAAAAGATGGCCGCGATACGGTCGTCTTCTTTTACATTATTGAAGGTGCAGGAACCGAATAAAAAAGTGGCGGCCAAAAAGACCATCGATACTACGCGCATGGATCTCGAGAATTTGAGCAAAGTTAATCGTTCTGCGCATAAGCCCTTGAAAGTCCGAGAACCGTTCCTCGCAGACCAACGCATGAAAAGGGGGCCACAGCTGTCTGCCGGAAGCATCCGGATTAGGCCAGTACGCCTAATTCTTTGCCGATCTTTATAAAGGCCGCAATAGCCTTGTCGAGATGCTCTTGTCGGTGAGCCGCACTCAACTGCACCCGAATGCGGGCTTGCCCTTTGGCGACGACAGGATAAAAGAATCCGATCACATAGATGCCTTCCTCCAACAAACGGGCTGCCATCTTTTGGGCCAGGACCGCATCATACAGCATGATGGGCACAATCGGATGATCGCCGGGCTTGATATCGAATCCGGCCTCAGTCATCTTTTTTCTGAAATAATTGGTATTGTATTCAAGACGATCGCGCAGCTCAGTGGTCTCGGTAAGCATATCGAGTACAGCGATAGAAGCCCCCACAATGGAAGGCGCCAGGGTATTGCTAAATAAATAAGGCCGCGACTTTTGACGGAGCATATCGATGATCTCTTTGCGACCGCTGGTAAATCCGCCCGAAGCACCGCCCAGTGCCTTGCCCAGGGTGCCGGTAATGATGTCGATCTTACCCATCACCCCGCGGTATTCGTGTGTACCGCGTCCGGTGCGTCCCAAAAAGCCCGAAGAGTGACATTCATCGATCATTATAGCAGCATCGTATTGCTCGGCGAGCGCCACAATCTTATCCAACTGGGCGATGGTGCCATCCATACTAAAAGAACCATCCGTAACAATCACGCGGCTGCGGCAACCGGCTGCCTCTTTGAGCTTAATCTCCAAGTCTTGCATATTGTTATGCTCATAACGAAATCGCTGGGCCTTACATAAACGAATACCGTCGATGATCGACGCATGATTGAGCGCATCAGAAATGATAGCATCCTGCTCATTGAACAAGGGCTCGAATACTCCTCCGTTGGCATCGAAGGCTGCTGCATAGAGAATAGTATCCTCTGTTCCCAGAAAATCTGATAATTTCTTTTCGAGTTGCTTATGTATATCCTGGGTGCCGCAGATAAAACGAACGCTACTCATGCCGTAGCCCCGCTGATCGATAGCTTGGTGAGCCGCTTCTATCACTTTAGGATGAGATGACAGACCCAAGTAATTATTGGCACAGAAATTAAGCACTGTTTTACCGCCCACCACGATCTCGGCCTCTTGGGAACTCTCGATGATGCGCTCTGACTTATAGAGTCCGGCACTTTTGATCTCTTCGATCTCTTGGGCTATGCGTTGGACGAGCTTTTCGTTCATGGCAAGAATTTGCCGCAAAGATAAGGTGTGCGACCGCTCGTGTAAAAGCCCAATACCAAACAGGACTTTAACATCGTTTTTAATGGACGGGGTATATTTTTGCGGGCAAATTCCACTACCATGAATAAACTGCTATTGACCACAGCGCTCGGTATTTGTCTGATCGCCACTACTTCGGCGCAAGAAAAGAAAGACTCAGTTATCATCATCAAAAAATACAGCAAAGACACCCTGATTATCAAAGCCGATACCCTGGTCATGGGGTCAACCGGCCGTACGCGTGTAACCATCGATACCCTAAAAAAAGGTATGATGACTATCATTACCCGCGTTGACAAGGGTGACGGACGTGAAGAAAAACAGGTAGAAGTTACCATTGATAGTGATAATAAACTAGGAGAGGTGATCGAAAAAGAGCTGGAAAAGTTAAGCGATAAAAACGGTGGTTTTCTTGAATTAGACAAAGAATTCTACTGGCCTTTTAAGAACCGAACAGAAAATAAAAAACCTAAGAACATCGAAAATGACTGGATGATAATCGACCTGGGATTTTCGCAGTATAATGATGCCAGCAACTATGCACAAGCACAACAGCTAGGATTTGTAGGGGCTGGTATCGGTCAAGACCAGCTGAAAGTAAAGACTCGATTTGTCAGCAATGTCAACATCTGGTTAGTGATGCAGCGGCTCAACTTGGTAAACCACAAACTCAATTTAAAATACGGGATCGGCCTCGAATTGAATAACTACCACTTCGATCAGCCTAACCTATTCTTTCAAAAGAATCCCACCCGGATTTCCCTACTCAACAACATCCAATACCAAAAAGTAAAACTGGCCGCTGACTACCTGACCATACCCATGATGCTCCATTTTAATACCAGTCCCGGTACAGACAAAGGACTTCGGTTATCAGCCGGTGCCAGTGCAGGATTCTTGTACTCGGCCCGCTTTAAGACAAAATCAAACGGTGATGTCAATAAGATCAGCAGCGATTTTGACCTGGAGCCCTTTAAATTCTCTTGGGTGGGTGAGATCGGCGTACGCGGTATAACCCTGTATGGAAGCTTTGCCATGAACAATATGTGGAACAAGGCCCTTGATATGAAACCCTACTCCATTGGATTCAGACTCGGCGGCACGGATAATAGCGATCGTAAAAAGAAAAAGAAGAGCCCTGCCAAATCAACTCGTATGAGTTGGGGAGAAAAAATATAGCAGAACATCTATTTCACCACTAACCATCTCCTGAAACAAGAAAACAACAGCTCACACAGCACTTACGCCACTCGCCCCTTCGCGATCTCTTCGACCACCGCAGGATCAAGCAGTGTGGTGGTATCACCCAAATTCGAGAGTTCTCCTTCGGCGATCTTGCGTAAGATGCGGCGCATGATCTTACCGCTGCGGGTTTTAGGCAGCCCGCTTACAAATTGAATTTTATCGGGCTTGGCAATAGGACCGATCTGCTGTGTAACGGTTTGTAAAATATCGCGGCGCATTTGTGCCGGGTCACCATGCACGTGCTCTACGATCACATAGGCATAGACCCCTTGTCCCTTGATCTCATGCGGATACCCTACTACAGCACTCTCTACCACACCGGCATGCATATTGATAGCATTCTCCACTTCGGCGGTTCCTAACCGATGGCCGCTTACATTCAACACATCATCCACGCGACCGGTAATTCGATAATTCCCGTTAGCATCCCGCAACGCACCATCGCCTGTAAAATAAAGCCCGGGATAGGTGGCAAAATAATTGGTACGACAACGCTCGTGATCTCCATAGGTAGTGCGCAAAATACCCGGCCACGGAAAGCGCATGCAAAGATTTCCTTTAACGATCCCTTTTTCATCGGGCTCCAGACATTCTTTTCCGTTCTCATCGACTAAGATGGGTTGCACACCGGGTAGCGGCAATGAAGCCCAAGCGGGAATACCCGGAGTTACACCGGCAATATTAGAAATTAAACAACCACCGGTTTCGGTTTGCCACCAGGTATCTACTACCGGGCAATTGCCTTTGCCTACTTGCTCATGATACCAATGCCAAGCTTCTTCGTTGATGGGTTCACCAACGGTGCCTAACACTTGCAACGAAGCGAGATCTTTATTGACAAGCGGATCAAGTCCAAAACTCATCAGGCTGCGAATGGCAGTTGGAGCGGTGTATAAAATATTGACCTTGTATTTATCGACAATATCCCAAAACCGACCGGCATCAGGCCAAGTGGGAATGCCCTCGAACATAAGTGTGGTGGCACCAGCGCTAAGTGGACCATATAATATATAGCTGTGTCCGGTAATCCATCCGATATCGGCCGTACAAAAGTGGATCTGCCCGGGGTGGTATTGAAAGACGTTGACAAACGTGTAATTTGCCCAGATCATATAACCGGCTTGCGTA
Source organism: Chitinophagaceae bacterium (assembly GCA_044238505.1). Taxonomy (GTDB): domain Bacteria; phylum Bacteroidota; class Bacteroidia; order Chitinophagales; family Chitinophagaceae; genus JJ008. The sequence continues at coordinate 12,086 of JBIIDB010000043.1, forward strand.
TGCACCACACCCTTCGGTTTGCCGGTACTGCCGGATGTATATAAAATAAACAAAGGGTCTTCTGCTTCCATCACAGCGGCAGGCAACAGCTGCTGCGGATACTGCTCACACTGCGCTGCAGCCGCTTGCACTTCTTCGTCCCACCAAAAGTCGCGACCCTTTAACATAGATACTGGCGTATGCGTGCGCGCATAGACAATCACGGTCTGCACCAGATGTTGACCGGCAAGTGCTTCATCAATGACGGCTTTGAGGGGGATATCCTTACTACCCCGAAAGGCACCGTCGCAGGTAATGATACAAGAGGCCCCTGCATCTTGCAAACGATCACTGATGCTTTGCGCCGAGAAGCCACCGAAGATCACACTATGAATAGCACCGATGCGAGCACAAGCCAGTACCGCAATGGCCAACTC